>JBDTFK010000177.1:0-3362 GCA_039937995.1 Vulcanimicrobiaceae bacterium
GGGTTTGCGCGCCCTCTCCGACGTGCTCGAACCGGCGGGCGCCCTGCACGTTATGGTCTACGCGCCGTATGGCCGCGCGGGCGTGTATATGCTTCAGGAGTATTGCCGGCTACTCGGCATCGGCCGGACCGATGCGGAAATCGCCCTCCTCGCGGCAACCCTGAAATCGCTTCCGCCCGATGATCCGATCACGCCGCTCCTGCGGAAAGCGCCGGATTTCGCCGAGAAGGCCGGGCTGGCCGACGCGTTGCTCCACCCTCAAGACCGGTCGTACTCGGTCCCGCAGCTGATGGACTTTCTCGCCGGCGCAGGGCTGAAGTTCGGGCGCTGGGTCCGTCAAGCACCGTACCTCCCCGGGTGCGGCGCGCCGGCGTCCGCGCCCGAGCAGCCCCGTCTAGCAAAACTGCGCCCCATGGAGCAGTATTCGGCCATCGAGCTATTTCGCGGAACGATGGTTCGCCACGCCGCGATTGCCTACGCGACAGACCGGTTTGCGCTGGAGGCGCGCGTCGATTTCAGCGGCGATGCCTGGCTCGGCTACATACCGATCCGCCTGCCCGGCACGATCGCCGTGCGGGAAGGTCTGCCGCCCGGTGCGGCGGCGGTCCTGATCAACCGCAATCACACCTATACCGACCTCTTTCTCCCGATCGACGCGGACCAGGATCGACTGCTGGCCGGCATCGACGGGGAGCGCACGATCGCACAGATATGCCGCGGGAGCGACCGCAATCTCGCGCGCGACTTCTTCTCGCAGCTTTGGCAGTGGGACCAAGTTGCGTTCGATACCTCGCTTGCACGAGCGAAAAGGGCGGGTGATTAGGAATCGCGCGTCAACGGCGGCCCAGGTGCGGCGTCGGCGGCCGAGAAGTGCCTGACATGACTGTAACCGTGGTGGCGTGAGTTGTCGCAAACGATCACGCCTGCGATCTTCAATATCCTCGTTGCCCTCGCCGATGGCGAACTGCACGGATACGCGATCATGCAAGAAATCGAACGCCTCACGGGCACCGTGCCGGTCGGACCGACGACACTTTACCGGTCGATACGACAAATGCTCGGCATGGGCTTAATCGTAGAGCTCCCGCGCCGTCCGGCGGACGATGGGGACGAACGCCGGCGATGTTATCGCCTCACTCCGGCGGGGCGAAAGGCCGCTCTTGCGGAAGCCGAACGACTCGACCGACTGGTGCGGATGGCCCGGTCGAAACGAGGTTTAAAACGGCGAGCGATTTAGGAGAGCGTGCATATATGAGTGGCAAAACCGACACGGCCGCTATCGTTGCGTTTTCGATACGCCTTTACGCCGTGGCCTTGCGATGTTTTCCGGCGCGTTTTCGCGCGCAGTGTGAAGAACCCATCGGCGTCATCGTCGACGACTACCTTGGCGATATTTACGAGCGCCGCGGCTTGTCCGGTCTGATCGCTGCTTGGAGGAACCTCGCTCGCGATCTCGTTGCGAGTGCGTTCGAAGAGTGGTGGTCGGCGTTCTCCGCATGGCTATTCTACGACCCAAGGCGCATTTCGGTGCCTCTTATTTGTGCGGCATGCGGGCTTATCGTCGTCTCGAATTTTCAGTTTGGTTCCGATTTCTCCGGAACCGTGGATTGGGCCACGGCAATCGCGTGTATCGCTTTTGCGCTCGGCCTAACCTTGCGTTCGGTGTCCGCCGCGCTCATCGTGCTCTTGGTGCTTACCGATACGGCAGCCGGAGCGGCGTCGGTCCTCGTGACGCGACACAATTTACATCCGGTCTTCGATCTTACACTGAAGTGGGTCCCGCTCGCGTTCGCGATGATTGCGACCGCCTCGTACGTCGGCGCATTCGCGCGCCGCTATTGCTGAGCTGCGCCCTGAAGGTTACCTCGCACTTCCCATAGTAACGTTTCGGCTATAACCTTGATGGCTATAGTTTATCTTCAGTTGCCTCGGGAGGGCGCCATGTTCTCATCGCGTGCTCGAGCGGCGCTCGTCGCCGCATTCACCGCACTTCTGCTCTTGGCATCGTCCTCGGGCGTCGCGTTCGCCGTCGGCGGACAAACGGGAACGCTCGAAGGTCGCGTTATCGACGACGCGGGATTGCCCATCGCCGGGGCTGCCGTGTCGATCACCTCGCCGTCCGGCGCCTACGCAACGAAAACCGACACGCGCGGAACGTTCCGGATTATCGGCGTGCTCATCGACACGTACGCGCTCTCGCTTACGAAAGAGGGCTTTTCGCCCTATTCCGTCGCCGGCATTACGGTACCGGGCGATCAAACGGTCGCACTCGGCGCGCTGAAACTGCAGCGCTCGATGCGCACGATCGCGCACGTTACCAGCCGCTCGTCGAGCAGCGCGTTTCAACCCGGGCAGACGCAAGACTCGATCACGTTTAGCGGCAAGCGCGTAACCGAGGCGCAAGGGAAGGCTTTCAATACCGATCAGCAGGCCCTCGTCGCGTCGGCCCCCGGCGTGCAAGTCGATCAGTACGGGAACCTTTCGATTCGAGGATCGCTCACGAACGAGATCGGCTTGAATCTCGACGGCGTCGACTACACGTCGATCGATCAGGGCGGCGCCATGCAATCGTTTCTCAATGGAATCGGTTCGCTCTCGGTCAATCCCGGCGCGGGCGATGCTACGGAAAACAGCAGCGGCGCCGGAGCGGTGAACCTGATTCCGAAGCGCGGAACGTATCCCGCATTCGGAACGCTCGATCTGGAAGCGCAGAGCGGTTACTTCAACCACCAATTCGGGTTTGAGTACGGTTTTGCGACGCCCGACGGGCGCTTGAGCAACTACACGTCGTTTACCGGGCAGCGCTTCGACTCGGAGTACGGGCCGTACGGTTCGGCGCTTGCCGATGCCGGACCCAACGTCGGGCAGGCCGCGGGATTTCCGAGCGACTACCTTGCCGCACAGCAGGGCTACAGTTACGACAACGACTTCCTCAATAATTTCATCTACAAGTTTGGAGCGCACAAAGCGCAATCGCTTCAGGTTCTGTATCAAACGCACGCGGGCGCAAACACGTTCGATGTCGGCGGTCTTTACCCGTCGTATCCGTATCTTTCGCAGAGCCCGATCTTTGGGGTCGGCTCGTTCATCGCAAACGGCGGTCCGTACAACAATACCGACATCGCCGCCGGCGTCATCCCGCTCTATCCCGGACAATCGAACGCATCCCAGCTCGACCCGAACCCTTCGGCACAAACGAACATCGTGCAGTTCCTGAAATTGGAGTACGACAACAACATCAACGCGTCGACGTTTTTGGCGACGCGCCTTTACCACGTCGGGCAAGTCGCGACGGACTTCGATACGAACGGTACGCTTAGTTCGTTTGGCGGAAGCAACTCGCCGCAGCAACTCGGCGGCAG
>JBDTFK010000178.1:0-7623 GCA_039937995.1 Vulcanimicrobiaceae bacterium
GCGTACGATAAACGCGAATCGCATTTCGCTGCTTACGGCTTTGCAGAATAACGGAACGTACGGCACGCTTGTCGGGCAATACTCGTTCAATTTTTCCGGCGATGCCAAGATCCCGAACATCTACCTCTATACCGTAACGGCGGATGGTTTCAAGTTTGCGAAGCCGGCAATAGCGACCGGCTTCGTGCTTTAGCACCCGGCTAGCCGATGCGGCGCGCGTAGTCGTCTTCGGGGACGATCCGGACGCGGTGCGGTGTGCGTACCTTGGGCGGCTCCGGCGCGTCGACGTCCTCTACGGTGAAGCAAAACCGCAAGCGCCACGATCCGAGCGTAAGGGCAAAGTTCGTTCCCAGTATTTCCACTTCGCTAGGCCTCCACGCGCCGCCACTGATACAGTGCGAGCGCGACGTAGATGAGTAAGAGGATCAATTCCATCGCAAGACGAGGGCCGAAATCGGGCGCGGCGACCGAGGCCGGTGAGTTTCCCAGCGTCTCCGGGTGCGTCGAGAAAGAAACGTAGGTGAGCGGGTTCAAGCGTGCGATCACCCAAAAGATGTTATGCACGGCTTCGCCGACCAGCGAGTTTCCCCAAGAGATCGTACCGAATACCAACACGAGGATTGCGACCGGCCACGCGAATCCGACAATTGCACCGTAGCCGCGTTTCATCCAAGTTGTGGCCGCGGTCAGCATTGCGAACCACGCGAGGGGTAAGGCAATTCCGATGAGGACGGCCTGTACGTTAATTCCGCTGAAGTCGAAGTGCGGAACCTCGAACATCGCCTGACAGACGATGAGCGCGATGACGGCCATCACCGAAGCGGCAACAATGCCTACGATATCGACACCCATCGCGCGCAGTGCGAGTTCGGTTCGCGAAGCGGGACGCGTGAAAGCGAATTCCAAGTGTCCGTCATTTTCGCGCGCCAACGGCGAACCCAAGATCGTGGCGACGATCAAGGCCGCCAGGTTGGCGAGAATCATGTAGTACAGGAACGGCACTGCGCTATTTGTGTCGATAACGGTCGTAAACGTGTCACCTTTTTGCGACTCCGTGACCTGCACGCTTCCGATCGTCACGTGGTCGTGCGAGTGGGAGTGCGTCTTCGGTTCCGTGATGACGATGTGGCGCCCGCCGTAACCGAGGTTGTCGATCGTGACGTGGGTTTTGTCGACGGGGTCGTCGATAATCGTTTGCGGTATTCCGTTTGGAAGCACCGCATGCGTAACCCGGGTTCCCACTTGCGTTTGAATGTGGGAGAGGAACGTCGAATCGTCTTTGAGATAGCCGTTAAACGAGATGCGCAGAACGAGCGAAACCACGATCGAGAGCCCGAGGATGATTGCGACCACGCGCAAGACGTTACGTACGCGAAGCCATTCAACATAGGTCATTTTGGCGATTCCTCAACGACGTCGGCCGTCGCCCGAGAAGGCGCAACCGCGTATAAAAAGATGTCTTCAAGATTGAGATCGACGACGCGAACGCCGCCGGCACCGAGCGCGTCGAGCTTGCCTGCAAATTCATCGGCGCCGCCGGTGACGAGTAGCCGGACGATGCGGCCGCTAACGTCGATGCGTCCGATGCGCGGATCGCTCGCGATGCCGTCGAGCGCAAACGCTTCGCTTGGGAAGATGCCTTCAACGACTTTCCGGTCGGATTTGAGATCGTCGACCGATCCCTGCAAAGCTAGCCGTCCGCGATCGATGACCGCGATAGTCTCTGCGGCGCGTTCGACCTGCCCGATTTGATGCGACGAGAAAATCACCGTCGCGCCGCGCGAGGCTTCGTTAATGATCAGATTGAGGACGTTGCGCTGATTGATCGGGTCCAGACCGCTGGTCGGCTCGTCGAGAATCAATACGTCGCTTTGGCGGGCAACGGCGAGTGCGACTTGCGTCGCGGTGCGCATTCCTTTGGAGAGCGCGCGCGCTTTCTTCCGCAAATGAATGCCGAATTGCTCGAGTAAATCTTGGGCTTGCTTCACGGAGAACGAGCGGAACGTACGCCGCTGCATCTCAACGTGTTCGGCGACCGTCATCCATTCGTAGAGCACGCTCTTTTCGGGCACGTAAGCGATGCGTTGGAACGTTTCGGGTACGAGCGGACTGCCGCCGTAAAGAATCGTACCGGACGTCGGTCGCGCTAAGCCGAGCATGCATTTGAACGTTGTGGTCTTACCGGCTCCGTTCGGACCGAGCAGTCCGAAGACGGTGCCTTCGGGAATCGTCACCGAGAAATCGTCCACGGCAACGTACGCGCCGTACGTCTTTCGAAGCCGTTCGATTGTAATTGTGCTCATTGCCTCTCCTGAAACCACCGGTCGATTGCGGCGTTGGTCAAGTTTCTAATATCGTCTGCATTCAGACCGATCGATTTTGCTTCGCGTACGACCGACTCGAAGGCGTCGCGCGCCACGTCGCTCGCGGCGGCCTTCATCGATTCGACCGATCCATTCGTGCGGACGAACGAGCCTCGTCCGGCTGCGGTCTCAATCACACCGTCGCGTTCTAATTCGCGGTAGGCCTTCGCGACGGTATTGGGGTTAATTGTGAGATCGAGCGCGAGCTGCTTGACCGTTGGGAGCTGCTCACCCGCCTGAAGGATGCCTAAGGCTACCGAGCGCTTGACTTGCTCGATGACTTGGAGATAGATCGGCACCCCGCTTCGCGGATCGACCGTTAATACGGCAGGCATCGCTCTTTTAGAACTTCGGGCCCCAGCCTTGGAATATCGTAGCCGCCATTTGCTGCGGGACGCGGATGCGGGCTTCGCGGACGTCGTTGTGGTCGGGGCGGTTGATGAAGCGTGTCATGATTTTTTTCCTTACGTTGACGTACTAGCCTCATATCGTACTAGTACACTAGTACAATAGCATAATAGTACGATTCGTCAAGGGGTGCGCAAAGAAATATTTCGCAGGGTCCGATCTCGCCGAATTCAGGGGTTTCCACGGATACGGGCGGGACCTATGGCCCGATAGTATATGGGATACCAGAGGATCGCTCAATCGAGGGGGGACATGAACGACCACGCCTTGGTCTGGAATACCGATTCACAACTACAGGTCACGTCGCTGTCGGCTCGGCTGCGCGGCTTTGCAGGAACCGGTTCCGGCATGCCGCTTCGAGTGAGCGATCTCTTTGGGCAAGACGACTCCTTCAGTCTTCCGGTCGCAGCCCACCAATGGGCGCTCGACGGGGAGCACCTGACGTTCGAGGCTGAGGTTCGCGGCGAAATGCTGCGTTTCGACCTTCAGCCGCTGCTCGATACCGCCGGAGCCACGATCGGCGTCGCGGGCCGCGCTAGCGAGCTGCGAACGCGCAGCCGCGTTCACGCCCGCGTCTTAGAACATGCGCAGCAATTTGCCGGCATGGGTACGTGGCACCAAGATCTTCGCACTGGAACCGCGACGCTTTCCGACGGATTGGCGCCGCTGCTCGGCTCTGCGATCGATCCCCAATCGTTCGATATTCGCGCGTTCGATCACCCCGACGACCGCGACGCGATCGCCCGCGCGATTGAGAGTCAAGGGGACGGCGGATATACGTGCGATCACCGCATCGCGAGTGCGTCCGGTAGAATTCGCGCCGTTCGCGAGCGCGTCCGCACCATTGTCGACGATCGCGGCGTTCCGATAGCGCGAATCGGCACCCTAACCGACATCAGCGATTTCAAAGAACGCGAGGCCGAGCTATCGGAGCTCGCGTTGTACGATGGTCTAACGAGGCTTCCCAATCGCAGTTCGCTCGACGAGCGCCTGAGCGAAGCTCTCGCGCGCTGCAAACGGAATGACCGCCGGTGCGGCGTCCTCTTCGCCGATCTCGACGATTTTAAAGCGGTCAACGACGTTCACGGCCACGACTTCGGCGACCGGGTTTTAGCCTCCGTCGCGGACCGATTAAACCGCAACGTTCGCGGCTCGGACACCGTCGCGCGCTTGGGAGGCGACGAGTTCGTTATTCTGATCGACGAACTCTTTAGCGACGAAGCCGCCGTGGATGCCGCTCGAAAGATTCTGCGCAGCTTCGACGATCCGTTTGTCGTCGACGACCGTGCGATCTCCCTGAGCGCGAGCATCGGCATCGCCACGTTTCCGCGATGTGGTTCGACGCCGAACGAATTGCTCAAGGCCGCCGATTGCGAAATGTACGCGGTCAAACGAAATGGCGGGAGCGGAGTCAAACTCGCGGCACGCCGGGAGGAAACCGCCTTCCGCAGTGACGAGAACCCCTCGTGCCCAGCCGACTATTCACCGGACCAGGATCGCTTAGAAATCCGCGAGAGCGCCTAGCGTTCGTTCTAACGCTTCTTTTCGCTCTTCCCGCGGCCGGCGCCGTGGGATTCGTCATCCACGAGAGAATCGGCCTATCCGAAGTCGCACTGTTCATCGTCATTGCGATGGTCTACGTGACGCTCGCTCGCGGCCGTTTGATCGGCTCGTCGGTCATGATTCACGAAGCGCAATATCCGCGCGTCTTTGCAATCGTGAAACGCGCGTGCGCGGCGCTCGAAATTCCGATGCCGCTCATTTTTGCGCGCGAAGACTACAACGTTCCGGTTGCCGCACTCGGATTCGGCGAGCCGTACGCGCTCGTACTCTCGAGCCACTGGATCGAACAATTCGAGGATGACGAACTTGCGTTTATCGTAGGGCGGCAGCTCGGGCATATCGCCGCCGGGCACACGCGCTACCTCTCGCTCTTGAGCATTAACGGCAACGAAAACCCGATCGTCGCGCTCATTTTCGGAGCCTGGCTTCGCTCGTGCGAATTCACGTGCGATAAGGTTGGACTCCTTGTTTGCGGATCGCCCGATGCGGCTGCCCGCGCAATTGCAGTGTCGTCCTTTCATCATTTCGGGCGGCAAGTAAACGTGAAGCAGTTTGCGGACCAAGGCCGAGAGATCGCGCGGGACTCCGTTTTACGGTTTGGGGAATGGCTCGGTGCCGAGCCCTACGCGACGCGGCGCATCGCGCACATGGAGCGTTTCGCGCAGACTCAGACGTTCCAAGATGCCGAAGAGTGGTTCTTGCGCGATGCCGCCTCGGAACCGCCGGCTCTGCCCGAGCCCGCCGACTCACGCGTGCAACGCAGCGATTGCGCCGGCTGGTGGCGGCGATTTACCGCCGTTGCGATCGACCTCGTCATCGTGAGCGCGTTGCTCGGCGCGTTCACGCATCAGGAACCTCAACTCGTACGCATCGATACGACGCAGGCGGGCGAAAAGGTGCCAAGCAACGAGCCTACGCCGGCACCGGCAAAGACCGCGGACGGCGATATCTTCGATGTCGACGGGATAACCGTTGGAATGGGCGGCCTTGGAGTGAAAGGGGAATCGCCTTTGGCGCGTACGCTGCGCGCGCTCGGCTCCTATCTCGGAGTGGGCGGAGGTACGCCGTTTTGGCTCGCAGCGGTATATTTCATTCTGCTCGTTTCGCTTACCGGTCAGAGTTTCGGTATGATGATCGCCGGCCTACGCGTGGTGCGAACCGATTTTCGTCCACCCGGCATTTGGCGTACCACCTGGCGTTACGCGCTCGCGCTTGGGTTATGGCCGTTGATTCTCGGCCTTAGCGTCGTGACGCATCGTTTGATGCTGCACGACCGTTTCAGCGGCACACGGCTCATTACGGCCGAGCGCGCGATGGCGCGGATTCTTACGGCGCCTGCGTAGCTTGCACGCCGAGAGCGTTGCTAAGGCGGCTGAGATAGTTATTCAAGCCGATCGACGCAATGATTTCAACGCACGCGCCTTCATCGTATTGCGCCCGAAGGCCGGCCCATACCGCCGGGGGTAAAGCGCGCGGCTCGCGCGTGAGCGATACCGCAGCTGCAAGCGCGGCGCGTTCCGCGTCATTGAAAAATGCGCTGTGTGCGAAATCACCGAGCGCTGCAAGGGTTGTCTCTTCGATGCCGAGGCGACGGGCGATTTCCTCGTGAACGCACGTGCAATAATCGCAAGCGTTGAGCCACCCAACCATCAGCGCGATCAGTTCCTTCGTGCGCTCGGGTACCGGGCCTTCTTCGCGAAGATCCCGTACATGCGCGGCGAGCGACCGCGCGAGATGCGGGCGAACCGCGATCGCTTCGAAGAGCGATCCGTAAGCCACTACGCCTGTTGTTCGAGCCGGCGGAACTGCGCGTCGCCGCGCAGCGCGTCGAATCTAGGATCGTTTTCGATGGCCATCCACGACATTTGGCCGCGCATGCGGCGCAACATGCCGAACGCAACGTTACGTTCGCCGACGGCCGCAAGGGCGAGCGCAAGATCTTCGGGATCGACGTTTTTGACGCGCTCCTTCGCGACGGCTAGCTGCGCGCGTGCGTCGTTCATGCGGTGGGAAAGGGCGTACGCTTGCGCCAAAAGCGCCGCTGCTTCGTATCGCGAATCCCCGCCGTGATTTGCGAAGTGCTTATATGCCTCGATCGCGCGCGCGTAATCTCCTTGGGCTTCGTACGCTTCGCCGATAACGGCATAGAGGTCGGCGCGTTGCGGAGAAAGGTCGAGAGCTTGCCTCGAATACGCGATCGCGTCGTCGAAGTGGTGGTCGAGATACGCCGCGGAACCAAGCCACGCGGTCGCGGCAACGGAGAGTGGGTCTAAATCCGCGGCAAGGCGCAGTTCACGCACTCCGTCGTGCAAACGCCCGCGATTGAGCAACGCGATGCCGTACCATTCGTGCGCGGGTCCGTACGCCGGGTCTATGGCAATTGCGCGCTGCAGTTGGACGGTCGCGACCGCGATCCGGTTTCCGTCGAGGTCGATCAACCCGAGCGCCGCGTGAGCCTCCGACGAACGTTCGTCGAGTGCGAGCGCCTTTTCGGCATACGCCCTCGCGCGAAGCATATATACTTTCGGCGCTAACGAACCGTAATGGTAGTCGGCCATCATCGCGTTCGATTCCGCCAATGCCGCATATCCGTGCGCGTCGCGCGGGTCGGTATCGATGAGTTTGGAGAAATAGCTGAGGCTCTTTTCGATGCCGTCGCGCGTTCGCAAATTCCAGTAGTAGCGGCCGATCGTGTAGAGCCGGGCGCCGCTACTCGAGAGCGCCGGCGGCGAAACGTGCCTCGCCGAACTATACGAAAATCCCGCGACCAAAGAGGCCGCCACGAACGCGACGCCCGCGGCACCGGCGGTCAACCGTTGGGGAAATGAAAAGCGTGGTCGAGCCGCCGCGTGTTTCTGCGGAGCCACGACCGAGGGAACTTGCTCGACCGAACACACCGGTGCGACAAACCGGTATCCACGCCGGGGCACCGTTTCAATTGCGTCGACGTCCCACTTTGCTCGCAAAACTTTACGAAGCACGTAAATGTTCTGTGCGAGGTTTGCCTCTTCGACGAAGCCTTCGGGCCAAACGCGATCGAGCAGAGCATTCTTGGCCAGAACGTCGCTCGGGTGCTCGATAAGCGCGAGCAACGTTTCGACGACTTTCGGACCGAGCCCGACAGGGTCTCCAGCGTGCAATAGCAATAACCGCTCGGCATCGAGCTGAAACGGACCAAACTCGTAGAGGCTCATCGCAGGCACCCTCTCCGGCCGAAAATCTTTTGATTCGATTCTGAGGACCCGGATTCACCTCTCGAGCCATGCTCGTTGTGAGAAATGAAACGAAC
>JBDTFK010000179.1:0-5375 GCA_039937995.1 Vulcanimicrobiaceae bacterium
CTCGGCTCATTTACACCGGAACCCGTGCGCACCGTCGTCCTCGCATCGGGCCGAGGAACGAATTTTCAAGCCGTGCTCGATCGCGTATCGGAAGGCACGTTGCCGCTTGACGTGACCGCGCTCGTAACGAACAGGAACGACGCTTTTGCAATCGAGCGAGCGCGCGCGGCGCAGGTGCCGAACGTACACGTACTGCCGTGGCAGCGCTCCGCTCAAACGCGTGCGCAGTACGATGCGCAACTCTTGGAAACCGTTGCGAGCGAGCGACCCGAACTCGTGTTGCTCCTGGGATGGATGCATGTGCTCGACACTGCGTTCGTGAACGCATTCCCGGAACTCATCAACGTGCATCCGGCATTTTTACCGCTGGATTCGAGTTTCGACGTCGTCGGCGTACCCGACGGCGCGACGATTCCGGCTTTTCGCGGAGCGCACGCGGTAAGTGACGCGCTCGAAGCGTTGTGTCCCTGGAGCGGCGCGACGGTTCACGTTGTTAGAGCGGAGGCCGACCGCGGACCGGTCCTCGCTCGCAAGCCGCTACGCATCGTATCGGGAGAAGACGAAGCGGCGCTCTCCGAACGCTTGCATCCAATCGAGCATCAACTGCTCGAACGTGGAATCAAGCGTTGGTTGTACGAGCGCTGAGCGGCGGGTTTTGAGCGACGCGAATCGAGTAACGAGACGGTCGGACGAGATCCCGACGAAGATCAGCTTCGTCGCGCGGCCGTGGCGCGTGTTGAAGAGTTCCTAGGATTTATAGGCGAGCCTTTTGGGCCGCGCGTAGGCAATTGGCTTCGAATTCGCGTAACGAACAGGCGTATGCGCTACCGCAATTTGGGCCGTTGGGGCCCCCGCCTTTCAACCATAGGTCTCGGCTCTTGGCTTACCTTCGGAAGCACGGTAGAGCGAGAGACCGCGGCCGCCTGCCTGAGGAAGGCGTACGAATTCGGCGTCAACTTCTTCGATACGGCAAACGTGTATGCACGCGGCCTGGCCGAAGAAGTACTCGGCCCGATTCTCGAAGAGTTCGATCGCGACTCGATTTTCTTGGCGACGAAGGTCTATTTTCCGATGGGCGACGGGCCTAACGATCGCGGCCTTTCTCGCAAGCATATTTTCGAGCAAATGCACCGATCGCTTCGGCGTTTGCGGGTTAGCTACGTCGATTTGTACCAATGCCACCGGTACGACGTTTCGACGCCGCTCGAAGAAACGTGTGCCGCCATGAACGATCTCGTACGGGACGGCAAAACGCTCTATTGGGGCGTCTCGGAATGGAATGCCGATCAAATTATTTCTGCGGTCACGCTTTGCCGCGCGCGCGGGTGGTACGAGCCGGTCAGCAACCAGCCGCAGTACAGCGCGCTTTGGCGCCGCATCGAAGAACGCGTCTTGCCGGTAACCCAGGAATACGGGCTCGGCAACGTCGTCTGGTCGCCGCTGGCCATGGGGATCCTGACCGGCAAGTATACTGATGTCGCCAACCCGCCGGCAGGGACGCGCGCTTCGCTCGAGAGCGAAAGCCGCGAGATGATGGAAGATTATTTCACGCAACCGGTATTGGATGCCGTCCAGAAATTAAAACCGGTGGCTGCCGATCTCAAATTATCGCTCGCTCAGCTCGCGCTCGCGTGGTGCTTGCGCCAAAAGGGCATCACGAGCGCGATCGTAGGAGCGACAAAAGTGCATCACGTAACCGACAACGTCGTCGCGGGCGACGTGGATTTACCCGATGATGCGGTTCGGCTCATCGACCAAATTCTCAACCCGGTTGCCGCGCAAGAGCCGTACATTTCGTGAGTCCCCAGAGTGCCTTGACGCGCGATAGCGCCGAGCCGGAGGATATCGCGCTTTTCAGCGCTTTTGTCATCTCGGCGACCTTTTGGCTTTTACTGACGACGGCGGTCGGGTTGCTCTTGAGCTTTAAGTTTCCGTACCCCGACCTTGCGACGAATCCGTTGCTCTCGTTCGGACGCTTACGCGCCATTCACACGAACGGAACGTTTTACGGTTGGGCCTCGATCGCACTCACCGGTTCGGCCCTCTACGTTGCCGCCCGGACTTCCGGCATTCCGATCGTCGGTAAGCGGATTGCCTGGTTATCGCTGATCGCATACAACGTAGCGGCGGTGCTCGGCACGGTAACACTCGATCTCGGTTTGAATTTTGGCGATCAGGAATATCGCGAATGGATTTGGCCGGTCAAAGTCATTTTTCTCGCGGCCGTTTTTCTGTCGGGACTCACGGTCGTGCGGACGGTCGCGCAACGAATCGAGAGTGAAGTCTACATTTCCAATTGGTACACGATCGGCGGATTTGTTTTCACGCTGATTCTGAGCACGGTAGCGATTCTTCCCTGGTATCAGTACGGTCTCGGCCAAGTTGCGGTGCAGGGTTTTTTCATGCACAACGCGGTCGGGATGTGGTTTACATTTCTCGCGCTCGGCGTTACGTACTATGCCCTGCCGAAACTTCTCAACCGCCCGATTTATTCATACGCCCTCGGCGTTTTGGGATTTTGGACGAACCTCGTGTTCTATCCGGTAATCGGCGCGCATCATTTCGAGTTCTCGCCGCTTCCGTGGTGGTTTCAAACGCTTGCAATCGTGTTTTCCGTCGGCATGCTCGTTCCGGTTTGGGCGGGAACGGCGAATTTTGCGTTGACGATACGTGGGCACGGCGAGTCGGTCCGAAGGTCCTACGCATTGCCGTTCATCGTCGTCGGACTGCTCTATTACTTTTTGGGGTCCACGCAGGGAACGGTTGAAGCATTCCGCAGTCTGCAGACGATTTGGCATTTTACGAACTTCACGATCGGCCACTCGCACGCCACGATGTACGGATTTATCACGTTCATTGCCTGGGGAGCTATTTATGCGATGTTGCCGCGCGCGACGGGCAAAGAGCCGAGCCGCGTTGCGACCGGCCTCCATTTTTGGTTTGCAACGATCGGCGTTACCGCTTATGTGTTCGTCCTTTCTATCGGCGGCACGCTCCAAGGCCTCGATTGGGCTGCGGGCAACCCGTTCATTGCATCGGTCGAGGCTACCGCACCCTACTGGGTAGCGCGAGCCGTTTCCGGTTCGATGATGTTTTTGGCGCACGTTATCTTTGCTTACAACGTCTACTTGATGACGCTCGCACCGTCGCGCGCGAGCACGAAGTGGGAACGTAAGGCGGTGAACGTATGAACCGCGGAATGAACAACGTTTGGACGATCGTCATATCGAGCGCGGTCGTCTACGGCGTGCTCGCGATTGCGATGGGCGTCGTACCCGGGATCGTCCTCTCGCGAACGCCGCCGACGCCTGGGATGTTGCCTCTTACCCCGCAGCAGGATCGCGGACGCGCGATCTACGTGAGCGAGGGGTGCGAATACTGCCACACCCAGAACGTTCGGCCGCTCAAGCAAGATCTTGTGTTCGGGCGGCCCTCGGTCGCCGGAGACTACGCGTACAGCACTCCGGAATTACTCGGCGATCACCGCAACGGCCCCGATCTCACGAATATCGGAAACCGGCAGCCGAGCGATACGTGGCAGTACATTCACCTTTGGAATCCGCGCTCGGTGGTGAACGCCTCGATCATGCCGCGCTATACGTGGTTTTTCGCCGTCAAGCCCAAAGCGGACGCCGGCGACATCGTCGTGCCCGTCCCCCCGAGATTCGCGCCGGCCGGCGGCGTGGTAGTCGCAACGGAAGAAGCAAAGGATCTCGTTGCATATCTTCAATCGCTTAAACAGGTGCCGCTCGGAAAGGGTGCGGCGAAGCCATGAACATGCACGTCGAACCCCAAGGAAGCGACCCTATCGGTTGGCTCGTCGTCGTTATCGGAACCATCGCAACGCTTTGGACGATCGCCGCGTCGATCTATTGGGTGGTTCGCCCCGGCGAAACGAACGCAGATCATCCCAAAAATCTCGTGCTCAAGGACGACCGCTGATGGAGTTCGATGCAACGACACCGCTCGACCCGGTATCGATCGTCGTTTTTCTCGACGATGAGCCGACGCCGGTCGGAACCTACAAACCGCCGGCAAAGGTTCAAATCGATACCTCCGAACTTCGCGACGGTAGTCACGTCTTGCACATTCACGCCGTCGATGCGCTCGGTAACATCGGCGTCCGGGATATTCCGTTTATCGTTTCCAACGGACCGGGGATTACCGTCACCGGTCTGCGCGCGGGTGCGCGCGTTCGCGGTACGGTCGATCTAAACGTCAACGCATTCGGTGCCGACGAACCGTTCGATCCCGTGCGCGCCGAATCGTCGGGCCCGGTGCCGGTTTGGACTTGGGTGTTTTTCGCCGTGATCGTCGGTTGGGCAGCGTGGTATGGGCTTGAGTATTTTAAAACACCCGACGCGTTCGCGCAGACACCGACGTATGCGCCCAATCCCGCCCTGGCAGGCGCCAATGCTCCGGAAACGGCGTCCGCGCCGGTTGGAGAGGCTTCGGTCGGACCCAATAGAGCGACCGGGAGCAAGAACGTTGCGGGTTTCGACTACGCGGCGCTCGGCGAGCGCGTGTACGCGCAAAGTTGCCAATCCTGTCACGGCGCGAGCGGTGCGGGAGTTCCGGGTGCGTTTCCCGCTCTCGCGGGCGATGCGATCGTCAACGGCCCCGGCGACGCGCAGATTTCCATCGTGTTGCACGGCCTTTCGAACAAGGCGATCGCCGGGACGAAATACTCCACGCAAATGCCGAGTTTTGCTTCGCAGTTAAACGACGACGAAATTGCCGCCGCAATCGATCACGAGCGCACGTCGTGGGGAAATCACGGCCCGCTCATTACGCCGGAAGAAGTAAAACGCCGGCGCTAGCGGTTAAGGACCGTCAAAGAGCATGTGTACCGCCGTGCCGTTACTCGTGTCTACCGAGACGGCGCGCGCGATTGCGCGCACGATCGGCATACCGAAACCACGATCGGCGCGGCGCTCGCGTTCGATGAAGCGCCCCCGGTCGCAAACGTCGACGGTCAGCCAGCCGTCGTTGAGGTGCGCAAAAACTTCGACGTCACCTGTGCCCGAGCCATCGTACGCATGCTCGACCGCATTTACAATCGCCTCGCCGACCGCAGTCAGAATATCGTCGCAAACGATGGGGTCGAAACCAAGTGCGTCCAAAAAGGCACGCAGAGCTTGGCGTATCGGCTTTGCCGCTTCGGGTTTCGCCGCCCGGGTGATGCGTAGTTCGCTGCAGCCGGTCATGGCGGCGTGCTCGATTGCGAAAGATACGTTAAAGCCGAGGCGCGATCGCCGAACATCGTAAAGACTCCGTGGAGTCCGGCGTATTGAATGATCCGCGTGAACTGCGAGCCGGCGGCGAAAAGGGCAACGGGGACGCCCGCGATCCCGGCATCGTGATGAAATCGTACG
>JBDTFK010000180.1:0-4068 GCA_039937995.1 Vulcanimicrobiaceae bacterium
GATTGGCGTCATTGACCAAGTGGGAGGTCGTAAGGAGCGCAATCCCGCGTCGGTCGGCCAGGTCGTGACGGGCGATGGGTAGGGCGGAGGGCAGGGCGGCCATGCGACCCATTTTGCCATGAGCAGAGTCATAAGTCCAATAGATAATTAGGCTGCTTTTGATAAGGTATTTGCATAATGAAGTTTCGCCAACTGCGCTATGCCGTTGCGGTCGGCCGCCGGCTGAGTTTTACCCGGGCCGCCGAGGCGCTCTCGGTCGCTCAACCCGCCCTTTCCCAGCAGATCGCGAGCCTGGAAGGCGAACTGGGGGTCCGGCTTTTCGAACGGACAAATCGCCGCGTCTCCCTGACCGACGCAGGCCGGGCGTTTGTTAGCCGGGCGGAAGGCATCCTGGCCGACGTCGCATCCGTAACGGAGGAGATGACGTCGTACGCGGGTGGCTTACGCGGCCGAGTTGTGGTTGGGACGTATCAGTCGTTCGCCGAGTACGCGCTGCCGAAATTGCTGGGCCGCTTCCACGCCGCGTATCCCGGAATCGAGGTCGCCTTACGCGAGGGGATGGCCGACGAATTGCTTGCAAGCCTGCGAAACGGCGCGCTCGACGTCTTCATCGGGGATTTGAGCGAGACGAGCGCATCGAGTGAATACGCGTTCGAGCAAGCACCGCTCTACGAGGATGAACTCGCAATCGCGGTTGCGCCCTCGCATCCGCTCGCATCGCGAAGGTCGGTGCAAATCGGCGAGTTGCGCGGCGAGCCGTTCGTTATTTTTCGCCCTGGTTCGCAGATGACGAGCCGTCTAAACGCACTCGCGCGAGCAGCCGGCTACGAACCGCGCGTGGCGTTTGAAAGCGTTGATTCGCTCACCGTTCGATCGCTTGTGGCCGAGCGTCTTGGAATTGCATTGTTTCCGCGCACGCTCGGGAATACGCCGGGCCCGAATATCGCGCTCGTCTCACTCGATCCTCCTCTGCGGCGCCGCATGTCGATCGTAACGCGCAAAACCGCGTCGGGGCCCTCCGCCCAACGCTTCATCGAGTTCATCCGCGAAGAGCGCTTCGCACTTTAGGAGCACCATGAGCAAATCGCTGCGAGCCATCGAACGGAGCATCGTCGCGTGTACGCGATGCCCGGAATTGCGCGCGTACTGCGCGCAAGTTGCTCTCGAGAAGCGTCGCGCGTATGCGAGCGAGCCGTATTGGGGAAAACCCGTACCTGCGTTCGGCGACCCGCGCGCGCGCATGATGCTCGTGGGGCTCGCGCCGGGGGCGCACGGTAGCAACCGTACGGGCCGAACGTTTACGGGCGACTCATCGGGTGATTTCTCATATCCTGCGCTGCATCGTGCCGGTTTCGCGTCACAGCCCTTTGCGCGAGATCGCAACGACGGCATGACACTGCGCGATTGCATCATCACCGCAGCCGGACGATGCGCGCCGCCGAAGAACAAACCTACGCCGCAGCAATTGCGAAACTGCTTCCCGTATTTGCTCGAGGAATTCGATGCGCTACCGCAACTCGAAGTTACGATCGGCTTGGGAAAAATCGGTTTCGACGCGATCGTACGTATGCTCAAAGAGCGCCGCTACGGCTTTGCGGATGCGAGTCCCGCGTTCGGCCACGGCGTTGAGTATGCCGCCACGAGTGGCGCGCGGCGGATCGTCGTGCTGGGAACCTATCATCCGAGCCGCCAAAATACGAACACCGGCAAATTGACGGTGCCGATGTTCGACGCGATTTTTATGCGGGCGAAGACGGTGTTGGCGACGGGGTAACCGGACGGCCGCAGGTATCGGTGGTCCCCACGATTCCCCACTTGCTCTGGTGCATCGTCGTACGCGTGTCGGGGCGCGGGTCTCCGAAAATCTTGCGCGCGTCGTCGATCGCCTTGTCTTGCGCGCCGGAATCGGCGGAGCGCACGAGGGTAATCGAGCCCAATGTTCCGTCGATGTTGGCTTGGAGCACCATGTCGATTCCGTCGAGGCTCATTTCACGGGTTTCGCATGCGCGAAGCGGCGGCGGCGTAGCGGCCGGCGACGACTGCGCGTGTGAGCGATTCGCATTGCCGCTGCACGCGGCGAGCGCAAATGGCGCTAGAAAAAGGAGAGCTTTCGGCCGCACGAGTCGATGGCCTCATCGGGCATCATCATGCCGCCCGAGGACCCGGCTTTGAACGACACAATATGCAACGGCGGCGCGTCGACCCCCGCGGGGCCGTACCGGCGCTCGAGCGCGATGCGAAAATCGTTCACAGCTTCCTCGTTCTCTTGCGAATTGACAACTTCATACCGCTGAACGGCACCATTTTTCGCAAAGAGGATTCGGATAGAGATTCCCTTGTCGCCGCTGGCGATCTGCATGCCGCAAGACGGCCCTGCAGTCACCGCCTCCGCGGGGGCTTTGAGCGTCAGAATGCAGCAGCCGGCCGCAACCGTCGCAATAGCGAAACGAGCGAGAATCAATCGAACTCCCACGGCTATATTATCGGCCGCCTGCCTGCCCCGGGACCGTACGAGTCAAGTAAAGATCTCGCAAAAGCTGCTCCGGGACCGCGGTCGGCGCGTCCATCATCACGTCGCGTCCCACCTGGTTCTTCGGGAACGCAATCACCTCACGCAGATTTTCTTCACCTGCGGCGAGCATCACGATCCGATCGATGCCGAGCGCCATACCTCCGTGCGGAGGGGCGCCGTATTCGAGCGCCCGGACGAAGAAGCCGAAGCGATCCTCAATTTGTTCCGGCGTCATACCCAGCATCTCGAAAATCTTGCGCTGCAGCTCCGGCTTGTGGATACGAATCGAGCCCGACCCAAGCTCGAAGCCGTTGAGAACCATGTCGTAGTGCTGCGCCCGCATTTTCTGCGGCTCGGTGTCGATCAGCGGCCACTGGTCCTCGCCGGGCGACGTGAACGGGTGGTGCGCGGGGGCGGGCCTTCCCGTTTCTTCATCGATTTCGAGATACGGGAAGTCGAGCACCCAGCAGAAGGCAAACTTCGCCGGGTCGCGCAGACCGCAGCGCTCGGCAATCAGATTGCGCATCTTCCCGGCCACCGGCGACGCAACGCTGCGAGCGTCGGCGAAAAGCAACAGGGCATCGCCGGTCTTTGCGCCGGTGACCTCACATAATTGTGCGATGTGATCGCTTGAGATAAATTTCTGCGCGGAAGATTTCGGGCCGTCGGCGGCGAGTGCGATCCAGACCATACCTTTTCCGCCGAGTTGCTTCGCGCTTTCCGTCAAGGCGTCGAAATCACGACGCGAGAGCGTTGCGCCATTGGGATAGCGGAGCGCAACGACGGTACCGCCCGAATCGATTGCCCCTTTGAACACGACGAAATCCGTACCCGCGAATATGCTGTTAGCATCGTGAAGTTCGAGTCCGAACCGTAGGTCCGGTTTGTCGACGCCGTACTTCGCGAGCGATTCTTCATGGGTGAGCCTCGGGAAAGGCGCGAGGTCGATGTCGAGGACGGTCTTCCACACTTCGCGTATGCACGACTCCATCATCTCGAGCACGTTTTCTTGCGTACAGAAGGACATCTCAACATCAAGTTGCGTAAATTCGGGTTGCCGGTCGGCGCGCAAATCCTCGTCGCGCATGCAGCGCGCGATCTGCATGTAGCGGCCAAAACCGGCGATCATCGAAATCTGCTTGAGCAACTGCGGCGATTGCGGCAACGCGTAAAACGTCCCGGCATGAAGGCGCGACGGAACGAGGTAGTCGCGGGCACCTTCGGGCGTACTCTTAATGAGCATCGGCGTTTCGATCTCGATGAATTCACGTTCGTCGAAATAATCGCGCATCGTCTTGATGATTTTATGCCGTAGGCGCAAGTTGCGTTGCATGCGCGGGCGCCGGAGGTCGAGGTAACGATACTCCAGGCGCAAGTTCTCGTCGACGGGATCGTCGCTGTTGACTTGAAACGGCGGCACTTGCGAGCGGTTCAGAACCTCCAACTCGTCGACGCCGACTTCAATCTCGCCGGTCGCGAGCTTCGCGTTTTCCGTTCCCTCCGGCCGGCGGCGGACGGTGCCCCGGACGCGTAGGACATCCTCATGGCGCAGGCGT
>JBDTFK010000181.1:0-2732 GCA_039937995.1 Vulcanimicrobiaceae bacterium
GCCGAAGAAAGGGTCGGGTGCGGCTCCCAAATGGTGTTAAATAGGGAGTTACTTGGCGATACCCGCGCAATCGCGAATTACGACAGGAAGCGTCCCTCGCGGGCTCCTTCGGTCGCGGGCCACGTCCGATACTTTGATCCGGGGATACTTGAAGCGGTCATTTCCGGTGAAACCCGCTGCGTGCAACTCACGGCAGGCTGGCTTATCATCGACAAAACCGCGCTCGCCACGCGCGCCGGCGTTCACCACGTTTTCGCGAACTATGTTTCCGCCAACTGCGGCCTTCAATTGCGAACGCACGTTGCAGCGGAAAAACTGCTGATCAGACTGCCGACGGCGCTCTCCCCGGTTCAAATAATTTTCAACGGAAGGCCGTGTGACCTCAACAGCGCTATCGTCGCATCCGGCGTTGATGTGCTTGTCAACATATTGGGTCCCACGTCGTTCCTATGGGTCGAAGTGGAGCTTATCATGCGGAACCGGCGAGCGCAGCTTCTGCCGTTCGACGATAGGAGTGTTAGCGCGATCGTCCCATTTACCGCGATCGAAGGCCCCTTGCGCGACCTCTTACGAATGGGCATAGAACCGGCCCGTTCGACCGGCTTTGGAGCGTCGCGTGGGCTGCCTGAAACGGGTTACGATTTCAGCAAAGATCTGACTTCGGAATTGCTCAATGGAGCGACGATTCCACCGACCTCAACCGAGATTCGGCGCGACGACCTGGTGCGGCGAGTGGAAGAGTATATGTGGGCGACCGTCGAGGAGCCCCCGAGGCTTGGAGAAATCTGCGCCGCAATGAATTGTAGAGCCCGAACGCTGATCAACGCGTTTGAGGCGACCTTTGGTTTGTCCCCGATGAAGTACTTCAAGGTATTGCGGCTGAACGCAGTGTCCCGGCAGATCATGCAAACCCCGCAGCGCCGCATTTTCGATGCTGCTGCGGACTCTGGATTCTGGCACATGGGTCATTTTGGGGCCGACTATAAAGCCATGTTCGGAGAAACGCCTAAGGGGCGATTCAGGTCCGTTGGCGCGACGCAAGCGAGCGACTCGGAAGTTACCGCGAAAGTTACAAAGGGCGTTTTGGGCCGCAACGATAGATCGCGTGTGAGCGGTCGGCAAGGCGTAACGTAGCTTCGCGAGCGCGAAACGGGGCTACGCCCAGCCCAACCCTTTTTGGTTATGTTAGTGCCGGTAGAGCGACTGCGCAAGCGCCGGCAAGTGGTTGCTGCGCCATTTGGTTCCGTCGGCGAATGTAATCCGAAGGGGCAGGCACTGCGGCAAGCCGGTTCCGAGCGGAAACACGTTCTGGCTAATCCCAAAGCGATGTTTGATGTCTGCGCCGGGTGAGAACGTTCCGACGTCGCGCACCTCCGCTACGAGCGTCCCTCGCGCAATGAGGCCGAACTCGATGGTCTTGATAACTTTCGTGCCCGTGTTGACATAGTGAATCGCGAGCGTCGGATCGTTGTTTGCATACGCGGGCTGGTAAAAGTTACGCCCGTAAACATCGTTCCAGTAGTACGGACCCGCAGGGTAAAATGCGGGTGCAAACCCCACCTCTGAACCCATCGTTGGATTGCAATGGGTTACGCGGATCGGATTGGGCGCGTGCGTGGCAGTCGCGGTGTGTGACTGCATTGCGCCGGCGGGCTGTTGCGCTAGCGCGGGCAGGGTAAAGACCGCGGCTATTGCGGATAACGCAAAAACCGGAAGTACTTTTTGAGCGATACTCATGCAATCTTCCTTACTCGATAAGTGAATCTTGTGCTACTGCGAAGTTTAGCAGTCCCGCGGAGCGGCTCCTATCCGAATAGTGCTACTCCCGGCGCCGCTAAAGTCCTAGTACGGCGTCGAGAACGCGCCGGCCGGAGGTGCGAAAGGCACCCAGCCGCGCTTCCCGTCCTCGTATCCTAGCTGCCACATTGCTGTGAGCGCGGGCTGATCGTTGAAGTCTGCCGCCTTCCCGGGTAATCCCGTTTGCGGTCGAATGACGAATGGCAAAAACGGTAATTTTTTTTCGGCTGCAGCGTACGCCAAGCGAACCTGGTATTCGATGATGTTGGCTTGCATCGTTTCGAATACACCCATCCCAACATCAACGCCGCTCTCGTAGTGAACGTCCGGGTTCGCCTTGGGATACAGCAGCACGACGTGCACAAATTCGACGCAAATCTGCGCAATCCGCACCGGCACGTTCGAGGTGACGCCGCCGTCGACGTATTGGTCGCTCCTTCCGGAGCCGTCGTCTCGCGGGATGACGATCGGTTCGAACATCATCGGCAAGCATGCACTCGCGAAGAACACGTCGTGTAAGATATCACCTCCGGCAAGGCGCGTCAAAACCGGATAGTTTTGCAACAGCGCATCGTTGAGCGCTTGTTTTTGTGCGCCGACCGGTGTCGTCGCATTCAGGTGAAAATCCTGGTTCATGTGGCGCGTAAGATTTGTCGTCGAAACGTACAGGGGGAGGTGGACCGGCGCGTCGGCTCTGATGTATTCCGCCAACAAAGCGCGAACCGGGGCGGGGTCCAAGACGCCGGTTAAATCCGTCGCGAGTCCCCTACCCAAGCGCAAACCGGCGTCGAGACGATTTGCAAGGCCGGCCTCCGGGTCGGTAATTTTTTCGAACGGATGCTTCAAACGAAAGACGTTACGTGAAGAAATTACCCCTTGCCAAAGCTCGCGAAGCAAACGGTACTGGGCAGTAGCGACGAGGAACGCGTTGAGCG
>JBDTFK010000182.1:0-11227 GCA_039937995.1 Vulcanimicrobiaceae bacterium
GAGCGGCATTGCGCTTCCACGTAATTCGCCCGTCATGGCCCCGAACGGCAGCCTCAACGCGAGCGATAACGGCATCGTTTGGGGCGGCTCGGTAGCGAAGGGTGAAGGTCGACACGGTTAGAGCATCGTTAGCCGCCGCGCATCGGCAATCTTGCGAACGGTGAATTCTCGACGCGGCCTCGTCGTATCAACCGGCAAAAACGCTGCCTGGGTCGTCCTCGATGACGAAACGGAACCGCGCATCGCGCAACTGAAGCGCATGACCGGGAAGCGCTCGATGCCGGTTCCGGGCGACATCGTATATGCTCGCACGCTGGAAGATGAGAAAACGGTCGTCGACCGGATCGAACCGCGAACGCAAGTACTCAAACGCCGTACGTTCGACGGGCGATCCAAAACGATCGCGGCCAACGTTGAAACGCTGGTCACCGTGACCGCCCTCGCCGATCCTCCGCCCCGCCTCGTTACGCTGGATCAACTTCTCGCATTCGCGGAATTGCAAGACATTGAAGCGATGGTGGTTCTAACCAAGCCCGATCTCGCGGACGAGACGTTGCGGGCCGGTTTGGTCGGGCTCTACGAATCGCTCGGATACCACACGATCGTCGTAAATCCGAAACTGGGGTCTTACGTTGAGGCTTTGCGCGAGGCAATCGCCGGCCGGCATGCGTTGCTGTGCGGGGTCTCCGGGGTCGGCAAGAGTTCGATGTTCAAGGCGCTCGGCGGAAGCGGCAGCGTCGGTGAGGTCTCCCGGCACGGCCTTGGGCGCCAGACGACCACGGCCGCGCGCCTCTACCGCATGGGCGACGGCTTCCTTATAGACAGTCCCGGCATAAGCGAGTTCGGACTCGGGAAGATCCAACCCGACGAACTGATGCATGGCTTCCGGGAAATGCCCGGCCAAGCCGCCAAGTGCCGGTTCACCGATTGCACGCACCTGCGCGAACCGGATTGCGGCGTCCTCAAAGCCGTTGCCGAGGGCGCCATCGCTGAAAGCCGTTACCAAAGCTACAGGCACATCCTGCTCGAACCCGCCTGAGTGCCTATTCGGGGCCTAGACCGACGCCCGGTCCCTGTGGTATGGTTTTCCCCGTTGCCCGCATAGTTGTCAGGAGTTTTTCTTTGCCGAACATCAAGGCCGCGCAGAAGTGGATGCGTCAAACCGAGAAGCGCACGACCCGTAACAAGGACGTCACGACGCGCCTCAAGACCATCTTCAAAAAAGCCGTTGCCGCCCAGGACGCCGCGGTCGCGCAATCGGTCGAAGGCGCGTTCGACAAAGCCGCTAAGACCGGCATCATCCATCCCAACAAAGCCGCCCGCAAAAAATCGCGCCTCGCGAAGGCGATGGTTCGCGCCGCCGCCGCGCCGGTTGTTGCGAAGAAGAGCGGTTCCAAAGCAAAGACCGTGCGAAAGACAACGAAGAAAAAGTAGCCTGCGCGGCTAGAATCGATATCATGAACCCGCCACGACGAGGCGGGTTCTTCTTTTTCTCGTACTTACGACCGCGTGAGCCAAATCGCCGACGATCCGAAAGCCGTGTTTCTGGGAGCGATGGCACGCGAGTTGCACCTCGCGGGCCTAGCAACGGATTCTTTGGAAGAAACGCTGCTCGGAATCGCCGGTGCAATCGGGCTCGACGTACAAGTCTTTGCGCTACCCACGAACATCACGCTCGGTATCGGTCCCCGATGGAATCAGAAAGTCGTGATGATGCGCCTGGAACCGGGGCGCGTCAATTTGCGCAAAATCTCGCTTCTCAACGTTATCTACGACGAGTTGCGCGCGGGAAAAATCGACTACCGCGAAGCCGCCGTCCTGGTGAACAGCATCGACCGGCGATGGCCCGGCCTAAACGCTGCGTGGGAAATTCCGGCGCTCGCGCTCGTCGCGGTGGGAGTCGGCATTCTGCTCGGCGCGGGCCTCCTCGAGCTCGTCGTCGCCGCCTGCATCGGCGCATTTAGCGGAATCATATCGGTCATTGCGACGCGCAGCGCCGTCGTGGCGCGCCTCTACGAGGTCATCGCAGCCTTTGGGGGGACGCTCATCGTTGCGGCATTTACGCATTTTAACGGACCGATCAACATCTATGTTTCGATCGTTGCGGGCGTCGTCGTCCTCTTGCCCGGCTATTCGCTGACCTTGGCGCTGCACGAACTCGCCAATGGTGATCTCGTCGCCGGGGTCGCGCGTCTCGGGAAAGTCCTCTCGGTCCTCTTAGCGCTCGGGTGCGGCGCGTTTCTGGGATTCGCGACGATCGGGCCGTCGTTGCTGCAGGCCGGTGAGGTTCACATGCGCGCCGTACCGAGCCGCTATTGGATTCTTGCCGCGGTATTTATGGCAACCGGGTTATCGATCGATTTGGACGCGCGCCTTCGTGATTTTGTCTGGGTGTTCGCCTCCAGTTTTGTGGCGCTGCTCGTTTCCCATTTGCTCGCGTTAACGCCGGTTCATCAAGTCGCCTCATTTGGAGCCGCGTTCATTTGCGGCATCGTCGCGAATCTCGGTGCGCGATTCCTGCGCATCCCGCAACCGGTGATGCTCGTGCCGGCGTTGCTCGTACTCGTGCCGGGAAGTCTGAGCTACGAAAGCGTCCTCTTCGCGTTTCAACAAAACATCAGCACGTCACTAACGCTCGCCGCGAACGCCGCAACCGCGGCTATCGAACTCGTTGCGGGACTGCTCCTCTCGCAGTTGCTCTTTCCCACGACGGCGCTACGCCTGCAGGGCGGGATCGGGCGCATCCGCTAGTTGCTCACGGGTCGACGTTGATTGCGAGACGCGTGGTGCGGCTGCCGCGCGCGAGCGGCAACAGGCGTTCGCGGATTGCCGCGCGCAACGCCTTCGGCGAGCGCGTCTTTAACGCAATCCGGAACCTCCACTCGTCGTTCATCCGCGCGATCGGATACGGAGCCGGGCCGAGGATTTCAACGTCCTCCGACTCGCCCGTATGATTGCGTAAACTCTCCGCGTACCGTTGCGCAGTTGCGAGTGCGTCCGCCCGGCTGCGTCCGATAACGCCGATGTACGCGAGCCGCACGAACGGAGGGTAGCGCATCGCGCGCCGTTCGTCGATCTCCTGCGCCGCGAAGCCCGCATAGTCGTGCTGCGCCGAGTACACGATCGCCGGGTGCATCGGCGAGTATGTTTGCACGATCGCCTCACCGGGGCTCGTGCGGCCGCTTCGCCCCGACACCTGCTCCACGAGTGCGAACGTGCGCTCCGACGCTCGGAAGTCGGGAAGATGCAAGCCGACGTCCGCCGCGACGACCCCGACCAACGTCACGGTTGGGAAGTCGAGCCCTTTTGCAACCATTTGCGTTCCGACCAGCACGTCGCCCTCGGTTTCAAATTCGCTTAGGATTCTCGCGTGATCGCCGATGCGAGTCGTGGTGTCGGAGTCCATGCGCATCGTACGCGCGTCGGGAAAGAGTTTCGCAACTTCTTCCACGACGCGCTCGGTGCCGACTCCGAACTCACGAATCGCGGCGGCTCCACAGGCCGGACATATGGCTGGAAGCGCGTGCTGAAAATCGCAATAGTGGCAACGCAACAGGCCCTCACTACGGTGCGCCGAGAGCGAGACCGAGCACCGCGAACATTCGGGAACGAAACCGCACCCGCGGCACAAAATAAACCCTGCACTGCCTCGCCGGTTCACAAAGAGCACGCTTTTTTCGTTACGTTCCAGCCGCTCCCCAATCGCCTGCACGAGCGCGTTGCTAAAGATGCGTTTGTTGCCCGATTCAAATTCCGCCGCGAGATCGACGACACGAACGGCCGGCATTGCCGCGGCGGTCGCCCGTTCGCGAAGCTCGATATACGCGATCTTGCCCCGTCGCGCAGCCTCGTAGGTTTCGAGCGACGGCGTGGCGCTGCCCAAGACGAGCACGCCGCCGGCCGCGCGCATCCGCTCTCGCGCGACCGCGACGGCATGATAGCGTGGAACGCTGTCTTGCTTGTACGACGTTTCGTGTGCCTCGTCGACGACGAGCAAACGGACATCGGGAAGCGGAGCAAAAACGGCGCTCCGCGCGCCGACCACAACGTCGATCTCGCCTCGCATGCAGGCCTGCCAGGCTTCACAGCGCTCCCGCTCCGAGAGGGCCGAGTGCAGAACGGCGACGCGCTCGCCGAATGCATCTTCAAACCGGCGAGCCGTTTGCGGGGTAAGCGAAATCTCCGGAACGAGCACGATCGCGCGGCCTCCGCTGCGAACGACGCGCTTAATCGCCTCGACATAGACGTACGTTTTCCCACTACCCGTGACGCCGTGAACGAGCACTTCCGCGTGCGCTCTGGTTTCGAGCCACGCTTCGATACGCGCGAGCGCGGCCTGCTGACCGGCGGTCGGCGGAAATAGCGGCTGCGGAATTTCACGGCTGAGTCGCGCCGAGCCGGTGACCATTTCCCGCTCGTTGAGCGCTCCGGCCTTCACGGCGCGCGCGATGACGGCGGCCGAGAACCCCGCAAGCAGCGCATCGGCGCGCGGAGTTTCGGCCGCTTCGCGCACGTAGGCCACCAGCGCCTCGGCTTTTTTCCCCTTGATCGCGTTCGTGCCGGGTTCCAGTACTTTCACGCGATAGTGCTGCGTTTTCGGGTCGACGAAACGCCGTTCGCGCCGCAACTCTCCGCTGCGCACGATCGTTTGAACGAATCGCAACAACGCGGCCCGGTCGCCGGCTCGCCTCGCTTCGGGATGCCGCAGCAACGATTCGAGCGAAAATCCGTCGGGGAGATCTTCCCAAATCAGCCGCACCAAGCGCGGCGGTACCGAGGGATAACGCTGCGGGTTCGCCTGGGTGACCGCGCGGACGAACGAATCGATGGCGCGCGGTACGGCATTGGCGAGCACCACGGCCCCAAGCGCCTCGCCGAGCGTGCAAACGTAATACTCGGCGACGAATTTGGCGAGGTGCAAACCCATTTCGTCGAACGCCCGCGGAACTTCAAGGCGTTCCAGCGCGCTCTTTATCCTTGGGTCCGCATCGATTGCATACACCGGCGACACCACGAAGGCGAGCACTTCGCGATTGCCGAGCGGAACGCGCACGACGTTGCCCACGGCAAGCTCGAGATCGCCGGCGTCGTAGGTGAGCGGAAGATCGAAGCGCGACGAGCGGATCGTTGCAAGCGCGTCGACCCCACGTAGGCTAGCCATCGGAGTCAGGGATGCGGCGCAGCCTCGCGAGCGTCGCCCGCACGATGCGGTCGGGAACGTGCACGCCGTATTCAACGTCGCCGATCGTGCGCGGCAAGACGAAGCGAAGTTTCCCGTCGCGCCGTTTCTTGTCGCGCGCCATCGCCTCAAACACGGGCTCTACGGCCATATGCGTTCGCAACGGCATTCCGAGTAGTGCGATCGTGCCGAGGACGCGCAAGTGCTCGTGTTTGGAAAAACGTCCGGTCGCAAGCGCCGTAATCCCCGCCGCACGCAGACCGAGCGCCACGGCCGCGCCGTGCGTGATGCGATACCCGCTCGCCTGCTCCAACCCGTGAGCAAAGGTGTGCCCGAGGTTGAGAAGCTCTCGCATGCCGCGTTCTTCCCGGTCGTCGAGCACGATTGCCGTTTTTACTTGTATGGCCTGCCGCACGATTTCGATCCACGGCCAGCGCCAAAAAGGATGCGGCGAGAGCGTTTCGAGTGCATCGAAGAGCTCGTCCCCCTCAACGATCGCAGCTTTTACGATCTCGGCCAGCCCTTCGCGCAGCGATCGATACGGAAGCGTCTGCAGCGCATCGACGTGAGCGAAGACGGCAACGGGGTCGGAAAATACGCCCGCAAGATTCTTCCCGCTTGCGAGATCGACGCCGGTTTTCCCGCCGATAGCCGCATCGACCATCGCCACGAGCGTGGTCGCGACGTGAGCGTATTGTACGCCCCGCATGTATGTAGCTGCGGCAAACCCGAAAAGATCGCTTGCGATACCACCACCGACACCTAGGACCGTCGTGGTACGATCCGCGCCGCTCGCAAGAAGCGCTTCGTGAACGCGATCGAGTGTCGAAAAACGCTTTCGCGATTCCCCAAGTTCAAACGGTAACACGCCCAAAGCGCCGGATTGCTTTCCAAACGCGCGGGCCAAGCGGTAAACGTCGGAATGCGCGTCGCAAACTACGACGTAGGATCCGCCTCGCGCGCTAAGCCACGCGTCTACATGTGGGCGCACGTCCTCTGCAACGACGATCGGGTACCCCAGATCGCCGCCCATGTCGATCTGCGAGTCCGGCACTAAATCTCGATCTTCTTTTTGTGCAACCACTCGATTATCGCATCGACAATCTGCGTCGTGGTCATGTTGTCCGCTTCTACCACGAAATCGGCATGGGCGTACTGCGGCATGCGCATCTTGTAGAGTTCCTTGATGCGCGAGAGCGGCGGAGTCGGCCCGAGCAATGGGCGAATGCGTCTGCTCCTACGCAAGCGTTCGACCACGCTCTCCGCGGAAACTTTCACGAAGATGCGATACGCGCGTTTTTTGAGCAACAGTTGCGTCGGTTCGTGGGTCAGCGCCCCGCCGCCGAGCGCGACAACTCCGGCTTCACCGTCCTCCAACACGTGCGCGATCGCCGCGTGCTCGTAGTCGCGAAAAGCGCTTTCGCCTTCATTATAGAAAATGTCTGAAATCTGGCCGTGTTCGTCGACGACCAGGTCGTCGGTATCGAAGAACGCGCATTTGAGTTTTCTCGCGAGTTTTTTGCCGATGGTCGATTTGCCCGCTGCCATGAATCCAACAAGCGCCAAATGTCTTTTCATATTTCCTCTTTTGTGACCGAATCGAAGAGCTGCGCGGCCGCGGCGTTCGCCCGCCGCAGGTTATCAAGCGTCTCCTCAAGCGAATCGCCCCCATATTTCTCGAGAACCGGCCCCGTCAGTGCGAGTCTAACCATCGCTTCTCCGACAATTGCGCCGGCAGGCACCACGCACACGTCACTACGAACGATCGTGGCAGGCGCATCGCGTTTTCTGTGAAGATTCACCGACGGTAATGCCTTCATCAGCGTAGGAATCGGCTTCACCGAGACACGGAGCACGATCGGCTGGCCGTTACTCATGCCGCCCTCGATGCCTCCGGCGCGGTTGCTGCCGCGCACGATATCGTCGCCTTGATACGAAAACGCGTCGTGGGCGTTGGATCCGGGACGCGACGCGGCGCCCGCGCCGAGGCCCACCTCAACGGCTTTTACCGTTTGCATGGCCATCAACGCGCCGGCGAGGACACCGTCCAAACGTGTGTCGGGCTGCCGATTGCTTCCGACGCCCGCGGGAATTCCGTCTACGCGGACCATGAATTGACCGCCGAGCGTGTCGCCGGCCGCTTTTGCCGCATCGATCGATGCGATCATGCGCGCCGAGGTTTCCCGGTCGGGACACCGCACGTCGCTCGCTTCCACGTCGTCGCTCGAAAAAGCGTCGATGTCGGGTGCCTCGACGTCACCGATCCGGTGGACGTAGCTCCGAGTCGTGATGCCCAGCGCTTCGAGAAACTGAGCACAAATCGCGCCCAGGCAAACGCGCATCGCGGTTTCGCGCGCGCTGGCCCGTTCTAGGACGTTGCGTAAATCGCGTTGGCGGTACTTCAGTGCGCCCGCGTAATCCGCGTGGCCGGGGCGCGGATTCGTGAGGTGTTCTCCCGATCCGGTAAGCGGATCCATCAGCGTACGCACGTTTTCGAAATCATGATTGCGAATGACAACCGCGACCGGCGATCCGAGCGTTTCACCGCCGCGAACGCCTGCGAGGAACTCGACTCGATCGCGTTCGATTTTCATGCGGCCGCCGCGACCGTGACCCCCTTGACGCCGTGCGAGCGTTTCGTTAATTCGTTCGACGTCGAGTTTGATGTGCGCGGGCAAACCATCGAGAATGCCGACTAGCGCAGGGCCGTGCGATTCACCCGCCGTGAGATACCGAAACATGCGTGGTGACTGCTTGGCCGCTTCTATCAACGGCGCCTGCAGCGAACGCGCACCGGCGTCGCCCATGCGCGGCGCTCGCATCGCAACGAGATACTCGCGCGCATTCTCTCGCTCTATGTTTCGCGGGCGTGCTGTCGTTCTACCGTGCCTGTTTCGGACGGCGTTCGCGACGATGCTTGCTTCATCGACTCTTCCGCGGGCGGCCGCGCCCTGCGCCGCGAGAGCATGAATACCGCTCCGCCGACGCCTCCTGCGATGGCGAGCACACCCAAAAGCGGCGTCGTTTTCCCGCGCAATCCCGTGATTTGATCGACCGAAGGGCGACCGTAGCCGTTCGCGGCAAGCAACAACGCTGCGAGGCCGTACATCGTGTTGAGTTCGAACCCTTGGTCCTTATTCCAAAAGCCGTTTTTGAGGTGGACGCTACCTACGGCAGTGGTCATCACGGAAGCCAGGAGCGCCGGGCCGACGGGACCGAGGGTGCCGGATGCGATTAACGTCCCTGCCGCAATTTCCGTGAGCGCCGAGAGACGCGCGTACCGCTCGGGCGGGTCGAAACCGAGGGTGCCCATCATCCCCGTCGTGCCTTCTATGCCGGGGCCGTCGAACCAACCGTAGAGTTTTTGCGCGCCGTGCGCGGCGATGGCGGCACCGAGCGTTGCCCGCGAGAGCAACGCCGAAAGATCGCGCATCGAATCATCATGTTCCATACCCGGGTATTCCCGTTTAGATGCGTCGCGCAAACAAACGGATCATCGAGGGATTCCGATTGCGACGAGCGCCGCAACATCGATGACGACCACGATCGCCCCAAAGACATCGCCGGTGAGACCGCCTCCGAGCCGCCGGCTCGCCCACCATCCAAGAATCAAGGAACACGCAATCGCAGCGGGCACGAACGCAAAAAGAAGCGGGTCGACGAACCATCCGAGCGCGCTCGTGAGGGCGGCGCCCAGAGCAACGATCGCGACGTTGGGGGGCGAAACGAAGGCGGCCGTAACCGCGCCCGCGCGGGCGTACGGAAAGACCCACGCATTCACGATCGCCGAGATGCGAGCGAGCGCGCCCGCAAAGGCAAGGCTCAACACGAGATGCGCAAGCGGAATTCGCGCAATTGCCGCGATCCAAACAACGGTGAGCACGGCCATTCCCACGAGCGCGAACGTACCGTGCCGCGGATCCTGAAGAATTTCGAGCCGGCGCCGCGGCGTCGCTGATGCAAACAACCCGTCGCAACAATCGAGGAATCCATCGACGTGAATCGCCCCCGTAGCAAAAATCAGGACGATCCACGCAGCGATCGGCCACCAGAGAGAACCGTGTGCCCCAAGAAGGGACGCCAACAACCCGGCAAGCGCCCCTACCGCGGCGCCGATGAACGGTAAAAACGAAATCGCCAACGGGTCGGGAGCGACGCGCGATGCGAGCGGGCCTAGCGGGAAAATGGTGAAATACGAAAGCGCGCTGCAAAATGCAGCGAACGCGTGCTTCACGCTTCGATGGGCTCGCTTGCGGTTGCAACTCCGGCTTCGGCGAACGTCTTCATCTCGCGCACCATGCGCGCAGCCGCCTCGCACAGCGGCAACGCGAGCGCGGCTCCGCTGGCTTCCCCCAATCGCAGATCGAGATCGAGCAATGGAACCAGACCCAATTCGCGCAAGGCGATGAGGTGTCCCAACTCGCGCGAGCGGTGGGCCGCGATACAGTATCCGGCCGCGCCGGGCGCAAAGCGGGTTGCAAGTAACGCCGCAGCTCCGACGATGAAGCCGTCGAGCACGATCGGAATCCGCTCTTTGGCTGCGGCGATGAGTACGCCCGCGAGCCCAATGATTTCGTAGCCGCCGACTTCCGCGGCGATCGTCGTTGTATCGGCGCCCTCGATGCGCTGCAGTGCCCGTGTTACAACGGCGATTTTCCGCCGCAGGCCTTCGTCGTCGATCCCGGTCCCGCGTCCTACCACATCGGCGGGTGCGGCTCCGCTGATCGCGCAGATCAAGGCGGCCGCGCTCGTCGTGTTTCCGATGCCCATTTCTCCGAGCGCAAGGATTTGCGGATTGACGCGCTTGCGAACTTCTTTAAAAACGCGTTCACCGGCTTCGAGCGTTCGTACGACGTCGCCCGACGTCATCGCCGCTTCGTGCGCAAAATTCCGCGTGCCCGTCTCAAACGCCACGTCGATGAGCCGGTCGTTCGCCGGCAACGGCGAAGCTACGCCGAAATTTGCCACGAACACTTCGGCGCGTGCCACGCGCGCGAAAGCGTTGATCGCTGCAAAGCCCCCGAGGAATGCGCCGACCATCTGCGGCGTTACCTCACTTGGATACGCACTGACGCCTTCAGCCGTCACGCCATGGTCACCGGCCCCGACGATAATCGCCTTGCGCTCGTAAATCGGCGGCAGTCCTCCGTGAATCGCCGCGAGGCGTTCCGCGAGTTCTTCAAGGCGCCCCAGGCTGCCGACGGGCTTGGTGAGTTGATCGATGCGTTCGCGCGCCGCCTTCGCGGCGTGGGCATCAAGCGGGGGAATTGAGATGTTCGACATCGTTGAGAGAGATTAGCCGTACGCCGTCCGCATCCATCGTCACGCGCGTAATGCCGGCCGGCGAAAATGCGACCTTGAGCGCGCGCTGCTCCTGCGGTAAGCGCGGCGCCAGCACGCGCAAGGCCGCGTGAAGCACGCCCGCATGTGTAGCAACGAGAACGCACTGGGCCGGCTCACGCTCGAGATCGGCAAGAAAGGACCCGACCCGACGCACGACGTCCTCGAACGACTCGCCTCCCTCGGGATGATAGCCGAGCGCGTCGGTCCATACATCGGAGGCGTGGTGCGGCCAGCGCTCGATAATTTGGTCCCAGCGCAACCCCTCCCAAAGACCGAAGTCGAACTCGCGAATTCGCGCGTCGACGACGACGGCAACGCCCGACGGCCCGAGAATGGTTCGTGCCGTTTCAATCGCGCGTTCGAGATCGCTTGCATAAGCCCGATCGAACGGCTCTTCTCTCAATGCAGCCGCGAGGGCACGTGCTTGCGCGCGGCCCTCGCTGGAAAGTGGAACGTCACTGTGACCTTGGAAACGCTTTTCCGCATTCCATTGCGTCCGCCCGTGGCGAACAAAAACGATCTCTATTTTTTGCTGCCTTTGCCGTTGCTTCCCGAATCGCCGAGTTTGTCGAGCAGATCCAGCATGTCGTTCGCGTGCTCCTCTTCGTTGCCCAGGATCGACTCGACCAATCGTCGCGTCGTAATATCCTTGTCGCCGAAAAACCGGATCATCTCCGTATACGACTCAATCGCAATGCGCTCCGC
>JBDTFK010000183.1:0-3108 GCA_039937995.1 Vulcanimicrobiaceae bacterium
ACGAGTTCAACGGAAACTGGTATCCTTGGGGACTCGTTAATCAGGGCGCGAGTTCCGCGACCGACGCAGCATTTATTGCCGCGTGGCAACGCATGGTCACGATCTTCCACAACGAGGGTGCGACGAACGTGAGGTTCGTGTGGTGTTTCTCGGCCGGCTCTCTAAAAAGCGGCCTGACGTATCCGTGGAACAACCCGGCAAGTGCCTATCCCGGCGACGCATACGTCGATTGGATCGGGTACGATACGTACAACCGCGGCAATTTGGCGATGGGCGTCAAGTGGAAATCATTTGACGACATCACCGCGGCGGCGTATCAGGCGGCAACCGCCATGTCGAGCGTAAAACCCATCGCCGTTTCCGAGATGGCATCGACGGAATACGGCGACGGCGGCGTGATGAAAACGACGTGGCTTACGCAAATGCTTCGCGAGCTGTCGTCGCCCTCAAATCCGTATCCGAACATCAAACTCTTTTCATGGTTTGAATCGGACATCAAGGGTTACGTGTACGACCTGCAGTCGACGAACCCGGTCTTCACGGCCTTTGCCAACGGCATTCGCGACAACGACCCGAACGGCGTTCCTTATATCCGAAGCAACAACGCAGCACTGGCAAACATTACCGGGCCCTAGATTCATCCACGCAACCGCGCGGTTGCCTAAAGGCCGGAGAGTACGCTCCGGCCTTTTTTTTGCTATCATAGTGCACCACCCCGAACGCGAGGAGTGCGCTAGATGAACGCTCCACGAGAGGTTCGCTCCACGACCGGGCGCTTGTTTGCTGCCGGCTTTGTTGCGTGTGCGTGTTCTCTTTGCTTAGGCACGGCGACATCGACGCGCTCCGGCCCGCGAGCTCTTCCGAGTGCCCGGCCGGCAACGGCATCGGAGCGGTTGTCGTTCCAAAAATTTGCGCCGGCGCGCTCCGGCTGGAAAATCAATGAGTATGCGGTCGCGGGAAGATACGCTGTTGTCGGGTTCTACTGCAGCAACGGCGGGGTGACCGCGCTGCTCGTGCGGGAAACCGCGGGAAACTGGGTTCTCGTTACGCGCGGCGGCGCGCAAATCACGCCCGACTTCATGGTGCGCGCAATTCCCGCAATGGAAATCTCGGTCGCACAGCGACTCTACGATCTCGTTATGAGCCAAGACCGGCCTTAGCGCGCCGCCTGCTTCACGCCTCCAATGCGTGCAAAGCCGCCCCGATCCGGCGCACGCCTTCGCCGGCGGTTTCGATGTCGATGTGCCCGAACGACAAGCGCAGCGCGGGCGCGCCCGACCGCGTCGGGTAGAACGGCTCTGCCGGCATCACTAGCACGCCTGCGCGAGCACACGCATCGAATGCGGATTGCGTTGAAATGCGCGGCGGTAGGGGCAGCCACACGTTTACTCCCGCAGCGGGCGACTGAACGTCGGCCCACGGCACGAACTCCGAGAGCGCGACGACGAACGCATCGCGACGGTCGCGGTAGAGCGCGCGGGCCGAACGCAGATGGCGGTTGTAGGCATTCGATGCCATGAATCGCCACAGCGCGCGTTGCGTCAACGTCGAAGTGAAAACGTCGGCGCGCACTTTCGCCACCTCGAGCGCTTCGGCAAGCGAGCCTTTCGCGTAGAGATACCCGATCCGCAACGCCGGGAAGATCGATTTCGAGAGGCTTTCCATCGAGATCACGCGTCCGTCGGTATCGAACGCGGCGAGCGGCGGCGCGGCAGGAGCGTCGTAGGTCAACTGCCAGCCGGTTTGGTCTTCGAGAATCACGACGTCGTAGCGGCGCGCCAGCGCGACGATCTGCTTCGCACGGCGTTGCGGCAAAACGGCGCCGGTTGGGTTTTGCGCGATTGGATTGATGTAGAACAACCGCGGACGGTATTCGGCAAAGACGCGCTCGACGTCGTCGACGCGCACGCCGTCGGCATCCCCGCGCACCTCAACGTACGTCACGCCGCGCGCATCGAAAACACCGAGGGTTCCCGAATATGTCGGGCTCTCGCTTGCGACCACGGCGCGCTCGTCGAGCAACACGGTTGCCACCAAGTCCGCGGCTTGCTGCGCGCCCGAACATACGATGATGTCGGCGGCAGACGCACGGCAACCACGCCCGTTCAGGAGTTCCGCTAGGCGATTGCACAAGTCGCGGTCGCCGGTCGACGAGCGGTATTGCATCGCCTCGGGCGGATCGTCGAGTAGCGTGCGGTGAAATGCGCGGGCGAAGTCGTGCAGCGGGAAGGTCTCCGGCGCCGGGTGCCCCGTTGCGAGCGAAATCACCCCGGAGGCCGTAACGCGAGTCAACTGCTCCATTACGCCGTCGAGCCGCTGCGCGCGCGCAAAGCGGCCAACGTCGGGCTCCCACCTGCGCGCAAACGGCGCCTGCCGGTTCGACGGCGGCGAGACGAAGGTGCCCTTCCCGACCCGCGATTGCACGCGGCCGCGCGCCGCGAGCAATTCGTAAGCCTGCGACACGGTAACCAATGCGCAGTTGAGTTCTCGCGCGAGGTCGCGCATTGCCGGGAGCCGTTCTCCCGGGGAGAGGCGTTCGTTTTCGATCGCCTCGACGAGCTGATCGGCGAGTTGAACGTAGAGCGGCCGCGGATCGCCCGATTCTAGGGCGAGTCCGGGGACCGTTCTCGAGCTAGCCTTTGTCGAGTCGATAGCCGATCCCGCGAACGCTCGAAATCTCGAGCGGCGCGTGTACCTCGATGAGCTTCTTACGAAGCGCCGCGACGTGTACGTCGACGACGCGGGTGGGGACCCCGGAGGTATCGTTCCAAACGTGCTCGAGTATCTGTGCGCGCGTGAGTAAACGCCCCTCGGCCTCAGCCAAGAACCACAGTAACCGGAACTCGAGCGCGGTTAGCGATACTTCGGTGCCGCTGTTCGTAACGCGATGAAAATCGCGATCGAGTAACGCCGTGCCGATCTGCAAAACGTTGGACCCTTCGCGTTTTTGCGAGATCTTTTCGCGCCGGCGCAAAAACGACGCAACGCGAGCGACGAGTTCGTTACCGGAGAACGGCTTCGTAATGTAATCGTCGGCTCCCAAGCCGAGTCCGAGCAAGATGTCCTGCTCGCGCGAATGACCGCTGACCATGAGGATAAACGCGTTGT
>JBDTFK010000184.1:0-9482 GCA_039937995.1 Vulcanimicrobiaceae bacterium
ACCCGTTGAGTGACGGAAACGTCAGCTGCGCGTTTCCGTAGTAGAACTTCTTTACGACACCCGACGGGCTGATGCGACCGATAAAACTAGACCCGAAATCCGGGTCGATGTAGTCAGTGAACCACATGTTCCCATCGGGGCCGCGCGTAATCAAGAATGGCGAGTGGTCTTTTGGCAAACCGTTGGAAAATTCGGTGATCGAAACGGCCGCCGGGAACGCAGAGCGGGTGGTGTTTTGCTGTACGACCGGGTTGATTGGAGCGGTCGCGTGCGATCCGCCGCAACTGCAGAGCATACCTGCGGCCAGTGCGAAAAAAATGCCCGCGAAAAAACGTCTCATCGAACGCTCCTATCTTTGCGAATACGATTTTACAGTGCTCTTTTTCGCGGTTTCCGTCAAGGCGAGGACGCTAAAACATCAGTTCGCTCCATCGCAATCGCGGACGGTTATTGCTCGCAGGTCCGAAGCTCTGATTTTGGTGTTTACATACGAGCCGCTACGCCGCGCGGTGACCGAGACGTTCGAGGGAGCGGTATTGAATCGCCTCGGCGACATGATCGGATGCGATGTTTTGGGAGCCGGCGAGATCGGCGATTGTGCGCGCGACTCGTACGATGCGGTCGAGCGCTCGGGCCGAAAATTGGCGTTTTGCGCCGGCTTGCGCGAGCAGCCGCAACGCATGGTCGTCCAGTTCGCAATACCGCCGCATCGCACTCGGCGGAATCTCCGCGTTGCACGCTATCGCACTATCGCCGAAGCGGGTTGCCTGCGTTTGACGCGCGGCGAGGACGCGCCCACGGATGATTTCCGAACGCTCTGCGCCTTCGCGGCGTACCATGTCGTCGAAGGCCACGCGGGCGATTTCGATTTGTAAGTCGATGCGGTCGAGGAGCGGCCCGGAGAGTTTGCCGACGTAGCGCGCCACGGTGCCGTCGTCGCAGCGGCAATCGACGCTGCGCGTTCCGCGATAGCCGCATGGGCACGGATTCATGGAGGCGACGAGTTGAAAAGCGGCCGGATAGGTAAACGTTCCCGCCGCGCGTGAGATCGTGACCGTCCCCTCTTCGAGCGGTTGCCGCATTACCTCGATCGCGCTGCGACTGAATTCTACTAGCTCGTCGAGAAAAAGCACGCCGTTGTGCGCGAGGCTAATTTCTCCCGGCCGAGCGTTGGAACCGCCGCCGACGAGCGCGACTTGCGAGATTGTGTGGTGCGGTGAACGGAAAGGCCTCGTGCTGACTCTCGAACACTCCGTGCCGAGAAACCCGGCGACGCTGTAAATCTTCGTAACCTCGAGCGCCTCTGCAGCCGTCATCGGCGGAAGAATCGAGGGAAGACGCCGCGCGAGCATGGTTTTTCCGCATCCCGGCGGCCCGACAAAGAGTAAATTGTGGCCGCCGGCCGCTGCGATTTCTAGGCCGCGTTTCGCCGCGAGTTGTCCGCGAACGTCGGCGAGGTCGCCGTAAATTGATTCGGTTGGGACGACGATTTCCGGAACCGACGTGCGTTCGCGCCATTTTGCGCCGTGCCCGAGCGCGACCGCTACGGCAGATTGCAGTGAGTCGACCGCGTAGAGTTCGATTCCGTCAACGAGTGCCGCCTCGCGGGCGTTGCGTTCGGGAACGATGATCTTGTTGAAACCGGCATTGCGCGCTCCGAGAACCATCGGCAGGATGCCTTGAACGCCGCGTAACGAGCCGTCGAGCGCGAGTTCTCCGAGCGCGATGTAGTCTTGCAGGCCGAGGCGGTCGAGTTGTTCGTCGATCGCCATGAGCGAGAGCGCGATCGCGAGATCGAATGCGGGGCCTTCCTTGCGCACGTCGGCGGGCGACAGATTGACGAGCAAGCGTCCGGGCGGAAAGGCGAATCCGGAATTGACGACAGCTGCGCGCACGCGTTCGCGCGCCTCACCGAGCGCACGATCCGGCAATCCGATGATGGTGAAATTCGGAGAGCCGGGAGCGCTGTCGGCCTCGACGCGTACGACGTAGCCTTCGATGCCGAGCATCCCGGCGGAGAATGAAAGCGAAAGCATCGGCGGGCATCTGCGACGGGCGCCGGGTTCGACTAGTGGCCGTTGACGAGCCGCGCGATTTCGAACGCCACGCCTGCGGCTACGCCGCCGATTGCAACGGTTTGAAAGGCGCTGCGCATCCAGGCGAGGCCGGTGAGCTTTCCCTTCACGGCTCCAAAGATGAATAGCGCGAGCAGCGTGAAGCCGGCGGAATAGTACAAGGCGCGGGTTGCATCGTGAATGAGCATGTAGGGAAGCAGCGGGATCAATCCGCCGACAACGTACGATCCGCCGATCGTAAGCGCGCTGACCGGTGCGCGCTTCTTATCGGGTTCGTCGAGTTGAAGTTCGAAGCGCATCATGAAATCAACCCAGCGGTTCTTATCCGCGGTGATCGCTGCGGTAACGCGATCTGCGTCTTGCTCGCTAAGCCCGTAGTCGTGAAAAATCTTGAAGACCTCGCGCGCTTCTTCGCCGGGGATTTCGTGCACTTCGGCAAACTCGCGTGCGCGCTCGCTGTCGTAATGCTCGAGGTCGGTGCGGGCCGCGAGATATCCGCCTAACCCCATCGAGATGCCGCCGGCTGCGAGTTCGGCAACACCTGCCGTTACGATGATGTGTGAGACCGCGATCGCGCCCGAGATGCCGGCGGCGAGCGCAAACGGCACGGTCAAACCGTCGGACATGCCGATGACGATATCGCGCACGGTTTCGGTCGCGGTAAAGTGGCCTTCGACATGCGCCTGGCGCGGAATTCGCGAACGTTTCATTTTCGATGGGCTCCTCTTCGAGGAGAAGACTTGCCGCACGGCACCGTGGCACCTGCGCGGGCTCGCGAATCCATCAACGAACGGCAAACAACAAGGATGCCCGAAGCGGCAAGAGCAACCGACACGCGTATGCTTGCGCCGATCGTTGAAATTGACCGCCTCGTGTCTACCTCACCCGAACCGCACTCCGTTGCGACGGACGGGCGTACCGTTTGGATCGGATCGCGTGCGACGCGGCGCATCGACGTAATGAACGCGGAAACATGGCAAAAAACCGGCGAGATCGTACCGCCGGGAATGCCGTGGGGCATGACATTTGCTTCCGGCGCGCTTGTTATGACGTGCGGAGAGACGGAGGACGATGCGCGGCGCGTCCGGCGGTTCGTCCCCGAAACCGGTTTTGAGGCAAGTTTTGTGGCTTGCCCCGAGGATACGGGATCGCACCTGGGGCTTTACGGCGACCGTGTTTTGCTCGGGCAGTGGTACAACAAAGCGCTCCACCTGCTCGATGAAAACGGCGGCGTGCTGCGAACGTACCCGGCGCCACACGGTATCGCGGGAGTTGCGGTCGTGGACCACAGCGCGTATCTGCTTGGGACCGACGACGAGGACGAAGGCGAATACTGGATAACGCGCCTAAACCTCGAAAACGGCGCCGCGGTCGACGTTGCGGTCGTGCCCTTCCGCGCTCGCAGTCTGGCTTGGGATGGATCGCGTTTTTGGACCAATCACCGCGAAGCGGATCGTACGGTAACCTTCGCTTTGCCGGCGTAGCCTGCTCGAATCGCGATAACCCCCCTTCTGAGGGCTTTTTGATGGCACCTAACCGGTTTAATCCACAGATTGCACAAGTCTACGTCGCATATTGTGGACAACGAGGACGGGCGTCCGGCTGAGATTCGCTCCTAGGAACAGCGCGTTCTCGCGGGCAAATGCGCGCGGAATCCCTAAAAATCTGCGGTTTCGTAGATGTGACATTGGAGAACAAGATTGAAGGACTTCCGCTCGCTTGCCTTGCTCGCGCTTTGCGCCCTGCTCGCGGCTTGCTCGAATTCGAACTCGCAATCGTCTTCGTCGGCTTCACCCGGAGCCTCGGGCAGTAAAACGATCGGCGTTTCGATTCAGAACCGTGAAGCGCAGTTCTACCAGGAAATGGAGAACGGCATGAAAGCCGAAGCGGCAAAATACGGTTACAACGTCGTCGTCGTCGACGCAAATCGCGATAACGCGAAGCAACAATCCCAAGTCGAAGATTTTGTGTCGAAAAAAGTCGATGCGATCGTGCTGACGCCGTATGATTCGACCGCGATCGGCAGTGCGATTCGCGAAGCGAACAACGCGGGCATCCCCGTATTCACCGCGGATATTGCAAGTCAGAGCAAACAGGGAACCGTCGTCGCGCACATCGCGAGCGACAACGTGCAGGGCGGCGAGCAGGCCGGCAAGCTGATCTGCGCGGCCGTTAAGACGGGTTCGGTCGCAATCATCGACGAGCCCGAAGTGACGAGCGTCCAAGATCGCGTCAAGGGCTTCAAAGCGGCACTCATAGCGAATTGCCCGAGTGTCGTCGTCGTGGCCGATGTCGATGCGGGTGGTCAGCGCGACAAAGCCGCGAGCGATACCGGAGACATTCTCCAGTCGCACAAAGATCTCAAAGGGATTTTCGGAATCAATGACGATTCTGCGCTCGGTGCTTTGGCGGCGGCGAAGGCGGCCGGCGTGAACGGAAAGATTGCGATCGTCGGATACGATGCAACGCCCGAAGCGCGCGCCGCGATTAAAGCCGGCGATATGTACGGCGACGCAATTCAATATCCCGATAAAATCGGCGCGCTCACCATCGATACGATCCACGGGTATTTCGATGGAAAGAAACCGCCGGCGATCGTGAAGGTCGACGTCGGCGCGTTTACGCAAGCCGATGCAAAGAAGGCGCCCTAACCATCAATAGCGCGGCGCCGATGCTCGAAATGCGCGGCATCGGGAAGTCGTTTCCCGGTGTTCGCGCGCTTTCCGGCGTTTCGTTAACGCTTTACCCGGGCGAGGTGCTCGCGCTCGTGGGGGAAAACGGCGCGGGCAAATCCACGCTGATGAAAATTCTTGCGGGCGCGGAACGCGCCGACGAAGGCACGATTGCGGTCGACGGCAAGACCGTTGCGATCGATTCGCCGCGCGCGGCGGAGTCGCTCGGCATCGGCATGATCTATCAGGAGTTCAATCTCGTTCCGCAAATGAATGCCGTCGAGAACATCGTCTTGGGCGACGAACCGCAGCGCGGACCGCTGCTCGACGGCGGCGCCGCGCGGGCGCGTGCGAAAGCCATTGTCGATCAACTCGGAATCGATCTCGCGCTCGACACGCCGGCCGCTCGACTCTCGGTCGGGGCGCAGCAGATGATAGAAATCGCAAAAGTGCTTTCGAAACACGCGCGTGTCATCGTTATGGACGAGCCGACCGCGGCGTTGAGCGAACGCGAAATTCAGCGCCTCTTTGCGCTGATCGCGACGCTAAAGCGCGGTGGAGCGGGCATTATCTATATTTCGCATCGCATGGAGGAACTTCCGGTCATCTCCGACCGCATCACGGTATTGCGCGATGGGGAGGCGATCGAAACGCGTGCCACGCGTGATTTTCCGCAGGCGGATATCATACACGCGATGGTCGGCCGTTCGCTCGACGCGCATTTCCCGGAATTGCCGCCCATAGCCGCCGATGCGGCCGTTGTTCTCGATGTCAAGGATCTGAGCCGCGCGGGTGCGTTGTACGATGTCGCTTTTCAAGTGCGCGCGGGCGAGATCGTCGGGCTCGCCGGTCTAGTCGGAGCGGGGCGGACCGAAACGATGCGATCCGTCGCAGGCGCCGACGTTCCGGATACGGGCACGGTCGCGATCGACGGGACGGTCCATCGTATGCGGGAACCGAGCGATGGGATTGCCGCGGGGATTGCGTTCATTACTGAAGACCGTAAAGCGCAGGGGCTGGTTCTCGGCATGACCGTTCGCGAGAACATTACGCTCGCGCATTTGGCGCAGTTCGTGAATCGCGAGCATCTCATCGACGAAAAAGCCGAAGCGCGGGAAGCCGCGCGAATGATCGATGAATTGCACGTCCGGACGCCGAGTGACGAACAAATTGTCCGGAACCTTTCGGGTGGGAATCAGCAAAAAGTCGTGCTCGCAAAATGGCTCCTCGGTAAGGCGCGGGTGTTTCTGTTCGACGAGCCGACGCGCGGTATCGACATCGGCGCGAAAACCGAAATCTATACGCTTATGCTTAACCTTGCGAAGAATGGAGCCGCCATCGTTATGGTCTCGAGCGAGTTGCCGGAAGTTCTCGGGATGTCGCATCGGATACTCGCCATGCGCGGGGGGCGGATCGTAAAAGAGTTTTCACGCCTCGAGGCGACGCCCGAAGCGGTCATTGCCGCGGCCGCGGGGGCCGTCGCGTGAAGCAGAAAAATACTCGCGCGTACTGGCTGCGGATTCTCGGCGCGATCGCGGTACTGGTCGTCCTGATCGCCATCGTTAACGTCGCGGCTCACGGCGCGTTCCTGCAGCCGGGAAACATCGTGCGCGTCTTGCGCCAGATTACCTACAACTGCATTCTCGGCGTTGGGCAAACGTTCGTCATCATCACGGCAGGTATCGACCTTTCGATCGGCTCGCTCGTATCGCTAACCGGCGTGGTGATGGCGCTCGTCGCAAATAGTTTGCACATCGGCGGAGTCCCGCTGCTCGCCGTGACGTTGCTTGCGGGGCTGGCGGTCGGTGCTGCAGCCGGCTGGGTAAACGCCATTCCGGTCGTGAAGCTCAACCTGCCGCCGTTCATTACGACGTTTGCGATGCTCGAAGTGACGCTCGGACTTTCGTACATCCTCTCCCACGGGCGTCCGATCGCGTTGCAATCCGACGCCTTTTCCGGCGTCGGTTTCGGCTCGTTTCTCGGACCACTCACGAACGCGCTGCATTTACCAAGCATCCCGATGCCCGTCGTCTGGATGATCGCGGTGATCGTTATCGGAGCGGTGCTCTTAACCCGCACGCGCTTCGGACGGTACGTATTTGCTCTCGGCGGAAACGAAGAGGCGGCGCGACTTGCCGGCGTAAACGTGTCGCGCGTTAAAACCCTAACCTACGTTATCAGCGGGATGTGCGCGGCCGTCGTCGGCTTTCTCTACATGGCGCTGTTCTCGTCCGGTTCGCCGCAAACCGGAACGGGGGACGAACTGCTCGAAGCCATCGCTGCGGTCGTGGTCGGCGGAACGAGCCTTATGGGCGGGGCGGGCTCGATCGTGGGCACGTTCTTCGGAGCGCTTCTCATCGGCCTGCTCTACAACGCCATGAACTTGCTCAACATCGATTCGTATCTGCAAAAGGTCGTTCTCGGCGCCGTCATCCTCCTGGCGGTGGTGCTGGACGAACTCCGTAAACGTTACCTCGCGCGCGCATGAGTGCTTTGCAGAAACCCTTTAGCGACGCGGTTTGGGCGGGCGACACACTCTACATTTCGGGCCAGATCGGTCTCGACGAGCGGCGTATCGTCCCGAAAGGCTTAGAAGACGAAGCGCATCTCTTAATGCGCAACTTGCAACGGGTTCTGACCGCTAATTCACTCGCATTCGAGAGCATCGTGAGCGTCACAATATTCACCCCGGACGTCGCGCATTTCGAGGCGTTCAACGCCGTGTATCTCCACTATTTCACCGGCCGCCTACCGGCGCGCGCGTTCATCGGGTCCGGGCCGTTGCTCTTCGGCGCGCGCTTCGAACTAACGGCGATCGCCGTCAAACCTCCCAACTCACAACACTAGAACGGGAAGTCGTTTTGCGTGAGGTTCGGGTTTAGGTTGTAGTCGGTGAAGGACTGATCGAGGACGACCTGATTGCCCGCATAGAGAATTTCGCGCAGCGGGAAATGTGTATCTTGCGAGAGATAGAGTTTTTGTTGTTCGATGCCGCCGTTCGCAGCGGGATCGGCGACTTTGAGATCGAGCAAATCGGTTTGCGTTCCATCAATTTTTCCGCCGACGCTTTGTTTGAGGTCGCCCTTGATGGTGGCGTACACGGCGACGATGTTTTGCGGCAAGCCCTGCGGGATCGTATAGCCGCGAAGCGACGTCGCGCGCCAATCGTGCAAGTCGATTTTAAGATGCATGCCGGAGAGAATACCGCCCCGATGACCGCTGACCTGATCTCCACCCGCCCAAACGCCGCCCGAGCCTTTGCTATCGCCGGATTCGATGAGCGTCTTTGCAAAGTGCGGCTTCAAAAACGCGTATGCGTAGATGCGATCCTGCACGTCGGTGCCTTTAATTTCGTGCGAGTGCATCCTGAACGTGAACGAGTTGAGCTTTGCAAAAGCGGTGCCGAAGGCGTCGATCGCCGGAGCGCTGTTTGCAGCCGATGCATCCGTATGCGGAACGAGCAAAGCCGAGAGCGCCATCGCGGTCGCGATGATTGCCGTGCGTGTTTTCATTGTTCCTCCGTCACAGTTGGTTGAAGTTCTTCCATCAGAAGCGTTCCGTGTTTGCCCTCTACGCCGATGAGTACGTCGCATTTCGCGTCGGCGGCAATTTCTTCGATCGTCCGCCCGAGAGGTGCGCCGGTGTATTTACCTTCGCGGAACGAACCCAGAATGATGAGCGCCGCCTTGTCGCGCCGCGCGATGTCGAGCACGGCTTGTTTCGTGGACCTGGCCTTAACGGTCTCCGTCCGTAGAGTAACGCCGTTATTACCGGCGATCGTTTCGGCCGCTCCCAAAGCGTCGAGTCCGGCGCGTTCTTCGAGCACCATCTCCGCATCCGGCGGGAGCGTATAGGGAACCTCGATGACGTACACCGCGAAAAGCTCCGACCGTTCGCCACGGGCGAGTTTGGCCGCAAGCGCCATCATGTGCCCGGAAAGAATGTCGGGTGAAAAGACGACCATGATGCTGCCGACCATGCGCTCGAGCTCGGTTTCGGCTTCCTTCGCAAGCCTTTGCACGAACGAGGCAGGCGGGTGGAGCATCCACCAAATCGTCGTGAATACCGCGGCCGCGATGACGACCGCGATAACCGCGCCGACGAGCGACATGTGGACGGTGCCTTGGCTGTAATTCATCGCGGTTCGGTCACCGCGCGCAGTTGCTTGAGCCGGTAGAGGCCGAGTGCGATCATTGCGGCACCGAGCACGATGCCCGGCACGATCGCAGCGCTCAAACCTATTGCGAACATCCGCACCACGATGATCGCGCCGGCAACGACCATGGCGCAAGCGATAAGCGAGCGAAACGCGAGCACTATGGAACTCCCGCTTGTGCTTGCCGTTCGTCGCTTGCTTTGACGTTTGCGATGTACTCGTCCATCAATTCGAGTTCACCCGCGCGGCGCAGAATGCCGACCTGCGCGGTTCGCCAATCGCGTTTGGTCGAGTGCAATATCGGCAGATTCTTGTGTTTGCGGTAGATAAAGTAAATGACCAGCCCGAGGAGTATCCACGTTGGGCCGAACACGCGCCCGATGGGATGTGTGATCATCGTAAATACGAGGATTGCGACGATTCCCAAGAACCCGATGACGGCGATGACCGGAAACTCCGCGTTTTCGCCGCGAATGCGCAGTGGAATATTGAGCGGAATCTTGAATTTTCGCGGGCTGAGCGGGTCGTATAGCCGCAGCGCGACGAGCGCGACGAAGACGAACGAGTAGCTCGTTGCGG
>JBDTFK010000185.1:0-4017 GCA_039937995.1 Vulcanimicrobiaceae bacterium
GTTCGGTTCAATCGATCCGTTTCGCGGACGGCTCGGCGTGGCGTCCGGGCGAAGCGATCGCCCAAGTTCCGGCGGTCTCGTCCGGGAACCCCCTTTCGGCGAACCCGGCAAACGTCCAAATCGATCGCAATGCTGAAGCGCGGCTGTTTATGGTATCGAGCAGCGATAAAGTCGCAGCATTTTCGCAACGGAGCACGTGTGCGGGAATCGCGGCGATAACCCTCGCGGCGACCGGCGAATCGGCGGCGACGTACAGCGTGAAGCCCCTATCGTCGGGCTCCTGCATGGCAACGATCAACGACGAAGCGGGCAATACGCTCACCGTACCGATCACCGTGCATTAGCCGTATCGTCCCGCTGGCATAGTTCGATCAGCACGCCGCCGGACGATTGCGGGTGTACGAACGCGATCAGATTGCCGTGCGCGCCTTTCCTTGGGCGTTCGTCGATGAGGCGGACGCCTTTGCTTTTGAGGTCGGCGAGTTTCGTTTCGAGGTCGTCGACGCGGTATGCGGTGTGGTGGAATTTCGTCGCGGCCTCGCCGCGAAATTTTGCGATCGAAGAGTCTTCGTTGAGAGGCCGCAGCAATTCGATCATCGATTCTCCCGCCTCGAGTCCGACGGCTTCGACGCCTTGGTCTTCGACGATCTCGCGATACGCGGGCCGAAAGCCGAGCGTTTTCGTGTACAGGTCGATCGCCGCTTCCAGGTCTTTGACGACGATTGCAATGTGATCGATGATCACGCGACAACTTCTCTTGCCCGGTAGACGTCGAATATATCGCGTAACACGTTGCAGATTTCACCGAGCGTGGCGCCCGAATCGACCGCCTCCAGAAACACCGGCATCAAGTTGCCGGTCCCAGCCGCGGTAACGCGCACCGCTGCCAAGGCTTCGTCTACCGCACGCCGGTCGCGTTTCGCGCGGAAGGCGGCCAGGCGCCTAACCTGGTCTCGCTCGACGGCGTCGTCGATCCGTTGAAGCGGCATGCTTGCGCCTTCGTGTTCCGGTTCGATAAATGCGTTGACGCCGACGACGACCGTTTCGCCGCGCTCGATCGACTGTTGGGCACTGTACGCGGAATCGGCTATGCGCGTTTGCATCCACCCGCTTTCAATCGCCGAAATGCTTCCACCCATTTCGTCAACTTCCAAGATAAGATCGCGAGCCCGCTCGATAAGGTCGTTCGTTAGGCTTTCGACGTAATACGACCCTGCGAGCGGGTCAACGACATCGGCGACGCCCGATTCGTATCCGATGATCTGCTGCGTCCGAAGCGCGACCTTGGCGCTCTGCGCGGTAGGAAGAGCGAGTGCTTCGTCTTTTCCGTTCGTATGCAGCGACTGGGTTCCGCCGAGCACCGATGCGAGCGCTTGGAGCGTAACGCGAACGACGTTGTTGTCCGGCTCTTGAGCCGTAAGCGTCGACCCGCCGGTTTGAGTATGGAAACGCAACATATGCGACCGCGGGTCGCGGCAGCCGAATTCGTCGCGCGTGATGTGCGCCCAAAGCACGCGTGCGGCACGGAACTTTGCAACCTCTTCGAAAAAGTCGTTATGCGCGTTCCAAAAAAACGAAACGCGGGGAGCTACGAGGTCGAGATTGATCCCTGCGCTGCGCGCCGCGCGCAAATACGCCTTGGCGTTTGAGAGCGTAAACGCGATCTCTTCAACCGCGGTCGAACCGGCTTCGCGAATATGGTAGCCGGAAATCGAGATCGTATTCCATTGGGGAACCTCCCGGGCGCAGTACGCCATGACGTCGGTCACCAAGCGCATCGACGGCCCGGGCGGATAGATATAGGTTCCGCGCGCGACGTATTCTTTGAGCACGTCGTTTTGAATCGTTCCGCCGAGTGCCGCAAACGGAATGCCGCGCCGCCGCGCGACGGCTAGCAGCATCGCGAGTAGTATCGAAGCGGGTGCGTTAATCGTCATCGAAATCGTTACTCGCTCGAGTGGAATATCGTCCAGCAGCATTGCCATATCGTCGACCGTGTCGATTGCAACGCCGACTTTCCCCACCTCGCCGCGAGATTGGAGCGCATCGGAATCGTAACCAAGCTGCGTGGGGAGATCGAAGGCGACGGACAAGCCGGTGGTTCCGTGCGCGAGAAGATACCGGTACCGTTCGTTGGATTCCGCGGCCGTAGCAAAGCCGGCATACTGGCGCATCGTCCAAAGGCGCCCGCGGTACATGTTCTTGCGGATGCCACGCCCAAACGGAAACTCACCGGGCTCGCCCAGATCGTGCGCGATGCCCTCGATGGAATCGTAAGAGGTCTTTAGTGGAATGCCGCTAGCGTTGATCTCCCGTGTCATGATTCGGGCCTTTCGGCGCCGCGCGGGAGGCTACTTCATCGCGCCATATGAAGCAATCGAGCAATGAAGAGCGTCCTTATTACGGCCGTCGTCTTAGGCGGTTTCGTATGCTTCGCACCCCGGGCAATTGCCGGGCCTGCGCCTTCCCCGTCAACCCTCCTGCAAGCAGCGCTCGACCGTCGCACCGCGCGCGCTCCGGGCACGGGCATCGTAGTCGGCATTATTGAGCGGGGAAACGTCACGACGTACGTTTCGGGAAGCAGTGGGAACGCCCGCCCGCTCGATGCGCAGACGCGCTTCGAGATCGGCTCCGTTTCGAAAACGTTCACCGCCACGCTCCTAGCGCTCGCGGTGCAGGCCGGGAAATTAACCCTGTCGGATCCCCTTGCAAAGTATCTTCCCAAGACGGTGCGCGTTCCCGCCAAAGACGGCAAATCGATAACGTTGCTCGAGCTCGCGGAACAGCGCTCCGGTTTACCGAGGCTACCGGAGAACATGAGTGACGTCGCGGGATCGGATCCCTACGCAGGCTATTCGCGCAAAGACATGTACGCGTTTTTAAACGGTTATTCGCTCACGCGCGATCCCGGGGCGGAATACGAGTATTCGAATTTCGGCATCGGCGTGCTCGGGCAGGCGCTCGCGAATGCCGCGCAAACGACGTATTCCCGGTTACTCGATACGCGCGTGCTCGATCCGCTTCGCATGTCCGCAACGAGTTTGGCAACCCCAGACGCCGCGGATGCTTCGCCGCTTGCAACGGGTCACGACGTCGATGGCAACCCCGTTGCGCCATGGCATTTCGATGCGATTGCGCCCGCGGGCGGCGTTCGCTCCGACCTCGACGACATGCTTAAATACCTGCGGTGCAATATGGGGCAGGGGCCGCTCGCATCCGCATGCTTGTTTGCGCAAAAAGCGCGCGCTGCCGGAGAAGCGGGGCATCGAATTGGGCTCGTGTGGTGGACGAATCTCCGTAACGGCGTCGTAAGCCATGCGGGCGACACGGCGGGGTTTCATGCAGAAATCGCAATCTCCGCCGACAAGCAAACCGGCGTCGTCGTTATGAGCAACGGTCCGATTGTGACCGACATCGCCGCGCACGTTCTCAACCCGGCGTATCCGATTGCGGAATGCCCGTCAACCGTGGACGCTGCCGACACCGATCCTTCGTCGTACCGGGGCGAGTACTGCGCTACTGCGATCGGTTTGGCGTTCCGCGTTTTTCCGAGTGCGGTTCCGAATAGCGTGCTCATCCGTGTTGAAGGGCAATCTTCGCTGTCGTATGTGGAGACGGGCCCGGACGAGTACACGAACGCCGTCGTGAACGCCACCGCTACGTTTATTCGCAGGAACGGCAGCGTTGTCGGCATTAGGTTTGTGCAGGCGGGAGCGGCCCTATTGCTCGATCGCTTGAATGCGCAGGGCAGCCCCGTCGCCGGAAATTTGTCGCAATGGCCGGCCGTCGTGACGTTGGACGCCGCTACGCTGCTCGGGTATACCGGCTCCTACATCGCGCCGGACGGAACGCAATTTGTCGTCGCTCTGCGCGGTGACCGGTTGTACGTTACGCTCACGGGTCAGCCGGCGGTACCCGTCTATCCGTCGGCAAAGGATGAGTTCTTTTACAAAGTCGTCGCCGCGGAGATTTCGTTCGGGCGCGACGCATCCGGCAACGTCGTTGCGCTGACCTTGC
>JBDTFK010000186.1:0-3222 GCA_039937995.1 Vulcanimicrobiaceae bacterium
GCCGTGTCGCCGACCAGAACGTTCCCACGGCGCGCGATGACGCCGCCGGGATCTGCCGAAACGGTTGCCGCGGCATCGACAAACGGGAGACCGTTTACGGAACCGGCAGGGACGCCGATCAAACCGCGCACCGACGGCTGCAATCCGCGGCCGCCGATTGCAAGCGACGCATTGAACGTGCCGTCGCTTGCGAACCCGGGAATAGCGAGGGTGCGGAGCGCGCTCGCGAGGTCGCCCGCCGGCACGTCGGCATGCATCGCGTACTGCGGCGCGCCCCCCGTCAGCGCAGATACGCCACCACGCGCAAGCGCGTAGGTTCCGTCGAGCGCACCGACGAGGTTTTCGAATCGCAGGGCCGCGCCGCCGAGATGCACGATTCCCGAACCCGCAACGCGATAGTGTTGTACGCGGCCATCCGCGACCGCAACGCCCCCGTCGAATTGCGGCAGCGGGGCCTGCGCCGAAAACCGCCCGTCCGCATCGACGCGACCGGCATCGAGCGGAATCCCGATAGCGTGCAATCCCGCCGCCTGCAAACCGGAGGCAACAATGGAGAGCGCGTTTGCGCCTCTCCGCTGCGTGTCGTACGTTCCCGCGGCGACAGCCTCGCCACCCGCAAGTTTCGCGCGTGCGCTGTACACGTGCAGCACGCCTCCCGCAAGGGCGATCGTGCCCGACACGCGCGAAAGCGGTATTCCTCGTATGTTCGCATTGCGTAGCTCGAGGTTGTCGCCTTGAACCGTGATGCGCCCGGGCGCAACCGCTAGTGCGAGCGGCCCGGCGATCGTGCCGCCTGCGGAAACGTTGCCGAGGAACGGACGCAAGCCGCGCAGCTCACCGCGATACTCGCCGCGCACGACCAGTACGTCGTTGTCAAACTCGCCGCGCCCCGCTATCGTTCCCCACGGTCCGGTTGCGCGGGCGGGTTCGATCATCGCATGTCCGACGGTCCCGGCGAAGCGCGCGTCGAGCGTATCGATCCGAACCCCGGCAACACGCATCGCGCTCGCGGTGAGAGTGCCCGCGGCAAACGCCTTGGGGCCGCTTGGGCCGCCACCCTCGATCGCGACGCGATCGATGTGTCCATCGATCGGCGGAACTTGCGGCAGCGCAGCGTCCAAAAACGACGCATGGTCGGGAGCTCGCAGGTCTAAGCCGGCGGCCGTTAACCAAAAATTGCTGGCGTCGCGGCTGCGGTCGAGGTGGTACGCGCCGTCGACGACTCCGCGCTGCGTATTAAGCCAAAAAGGAGCGATGGAAATGATTCCGCCGGGCTCAAAGGTGAAGTTTGCCGCGACGCGGTCCGCGCCGCGCGTTGACGCAAGCGAACCACGCACGGAGAATTTTTCGTCGTGCCCGTCGAGAAACGCGTCGGCAACGAGCGGCTCGGACCCGAGCAGCTCGCCTGCGTACGGCAAACGGTCTGCGGGTGCGGAAATGTGCAACACGAGTTGCGAATGCGTCGGTATTTTGGCCGTTACGGTTCCCGTGATTGCGAGATCGGCCCCCGACGTGCGGGCGCGCACCGGCGCGAGCAGCAGCGTGCCGTTGCTAAAGGCGACATTCGCGTGCACGTCGCGCAGCGGAACCTTCCGGTACGCAACGTTCGATGCATCGACGTTTGCGACGATGACCGGCGCGTCGAGTTCGCCTTCGACCAGCACGCCCACGTCGGCGCTTCCCGATACCGGCTGATCTTGCGAAAACGAAAAGACCGCGCGTAACTTGGCAAGGTCGCTGCGCGCGGTTATCCCGAGCTGATATTTCGGCGCGGCGAAGTCGTAAATTCCCCCCGTCACGACGACGGGAGCGCCGGCAAGGGTTGCTTTCAAGCCCTTGGCAAAAAAAGTGTCGTCCACGAGTTGAAGATGGCCCGCGATATCGCCTAACGGCCGGGCGAGACCGATGATCGCGAGGCCACCGTTTGAAACATCGAGCCCGGCGCTGACGTGGTACGCGACCGGTCCGGACGGCGGCACGTCGAGTGAGTAGATGCGCGCGTCGAAATTGGATGCTGTTCCGGCGAGGATTTGCGCCGCGTCGGAATCGATAAAATAATTGGCAATCGCCCGCAGCGGGATTGCGGCGGCATATACGTGGTGCATCGCAAAGCCGCGCTCGATGTCGATGGTTCCGGTTGCGGTGAACGGTTCGTCGGGGTGCTCGATGAACGACCCGGACAGCGTGTAGTGCGTGCGGGCGGCAGAGTCAACCGTTGCGTCGAGATTCACGCCGCGCACCTTGAACGTGCGCGATTGCGGATCGAGCGCGAACGGGGCGCGAACGTCGCCCGCCGCATCGCGAATGCGAAGCGTCATTGCAAGCGGAACGAGATTCGCCGGCACGGGGCCGATCGGAGCCGGACCGCCGGGCCGCGGGAAGACGACGTTGTAGCTTCCGTCTTTGTGCCGTACGAGCGTCAGCGTCGGCCGGTCGATCGCAATCGAACCGATACCGTAGCGATGCTTGCTACCCGGGAGCAAGTCGCGCAGCGAAAATCCGATATCGATGCGCGCGGCCTCGAGTACGGGCTCGCCGCCTCTGGAAACGCGAACGCGCAAGAGCGCCGCGTGATTGAGCTCTAGGCGCTCGTCACCAAACGAAATGTCGTACCCGGTCGCGAGCGAGAGAATGCGGGGAAACACGGCAGCGATGACCGCCTTCGGCGCGGCCACGAGGATCGCGCCCGCGGCGACCAGCGCCACCGCGAAACCGGTGATGATTCCCTTGCGCAAGCTCCCTCCCAGAGATTTCGTTTATACCCCGAGCGAAACAAACGGCCTCCCCGTTGAAGGAAGGCCGCTTCCAGAATCCGCGGAAGGGCGGAGCCTACAAATCGAGGTTCTTCACCGATTTCGCATAGTCGAAGATATACTGCTTTCGCGGTTCCACTTTATCGCCCATGAGGTCGGTAAAGATCCGCTCGGCTTCGACCGCATCTTCAACCGTTATCTGCTTGAGGCGCCGGTGCCCGACGTCCATGGTCGTTTCCGCAAGTTGCGTTGCGTCCATTTCGCCCAAGCCCTTGTATTGCTGGATCACGAAGTCTTTGGGATCCGCACCGTCGAGAACCGTCTTGAGATCGGCCTCGCTAAACGCCCACCACTGCTTTTTGCCCTTTTTGATTCCGTAGAGCGGCGGCTGCGCGATGTAAACGAATCCATTTTCGACCAGCGGCTTCATTTGCCGGTAGAAAAACGTGAGCAGAAGCGTGCGGATGTG
>JBDTFK010000187.1:0-10530 GCA_039937995.1 Vulcanimicrobiaceae bacterium
GGTCGACGCCACCAGCGCGCAACTTGCCGCCGACCATGGGTGAATATCTTCACTGGCTTGTCCAACCCGTCGACAGCTTTTACGTCTTCTCGGGCTTGGGGGCGACCTGGCGCCTCATGCATACCTCGAGCCTCATCTTCTGGCTCATAGCGCTCATCTTCATCCGTTACCAGTTGCCGATTCTCTTGCTGTACGTCGGCTATCTGTTCCGGCCCGGGAGCTTCGAACCGGCACCGCTTAAGATCTACGCCGGGCGCGAACCTTTGGTGTCCGTGCTCATCGCCGGCCGGAATCCCGGGTACAGCATCGTTACGTGCATTCAGTCGGTGTTAAACGGGAATTACAAGAACGTCGAGATCATTTTCGCCGACGATCATTCGTCGGACGATAGTGTGGCGTTGGCTCGAACCTTCGAGCATACCGGACGCGTGCGCGTTTGCTCCAATGCTAACCACAGCGGTAAACCGGCGAACCTCAACGTTGCTCTCATGTTCGCGACCGGTGAGTTCTTGTTCGTGCTGGACGCCGATAGTCAGATCTACCCCGACACGATCGAAAACATGTTGCCGTATTTCGAGGACCAGCAGGTCGGCGGCGTATCCCCGAGCATCCTCGTGAGAAACGCCGGAGCGAGCCTGCTCACGCGCTTTCAGTCGATCGAATACGTGCTTACCTACACCCTCAACCAGCTGTGGCGCGACCGACTCGGTATGATCATGATTCTTTCGGGAATGGGCACGATGTTTCGCGCGGCCGCCGTGCGCGGGCTGGGCGGTTACGACATGGGCCTCGGCGACGACACCGACATGACGATCCGTCTGCGCAAGACGAGGTGGAAATTACGCACCGCGCTCCGCGGCCGGATCTCAACCGATGTCCCCGTCAACCTTCCGCACCTCATACGCCAGCGCTCCCGTTGGGTTCGTAACATGGTCAAGATGCGGTTGCGCAAACATCTCGACCTAGGGACGCTACGCTACGGCTGGCTGAACGCCGTGTGTTTTTACGAACAGGTGCTCAACCGCGTGTTCCATCCGTATCTGATCATCGCCCTCGTGATCTACGTGCATCTCGTTCTCGGTGCGGACCGCGCGGTCTTAATCGGTGGTCTTTACTGGTTCGCGTCGATTCTGATGCTGATAAAGTTTCTGATCGGATACGACATAACACGCGGCGAGCCGTCGATGCGCGCGATTTGGCTGATGCCGTTTTACATCTTCTACCGGATACCGCTGCTGCTCGTGCAGGTCACGCAAGTCACGCGCGAACTCTTGCGGATCAAGACCTGGCATCCGTACGTGCCGCGTCGTATCTGGGATCAGATTCCGCACCACTAGCGGGGCCCGTTAGCGACAACCATGGGCCGGAAACCGCCGAGAAGCGGCGGTCCGCGACCGCTTCGGCAGGATAACCGGGCGAAAACCGCGTTATATTGGCCCTTGTTATGCTTCTCTCCATTCACGTTCCCAAGGCGGCCGGCAATTCATTTCGTGAAGCTCTCATGCGGCGTTTCGGCGATCGCGTGATGCTCGATTACGGCGATTGGGCGGGATTCAACACGCCCGAAGTCAACGAACGGCGCCGCGGACGCGAAGATGCCATGCGAGCGCGCAAGGACGAACTCGCGCAAAAATACGACGTGATCCACGGGCATTTTATCGCGGATAAGTACGACGGATTGTTTCCCATCCAGGAATATTCGGCGTTTTTCCGGGACCCGTACCAACAGGTGTTGGCGCACTATCATTTCTTGGCGCGCAATCCTCAGCGGGAACATCCCGAAGCGCGGATGTTCCACGAACAAAAAATGAGCGTCCTGGAATACATCGAGTGGGGCGCTTTCCGCGACCACCAATCGCAGTTTCTCGGCAAGCTCTCGATCGACGATCTCGCGTTCGTGGGCCTTTCGAGTGAGTATCCTCGGAGTCTGGAAATGTTTGCGGCGATTTTCGGCCACGATTTGGGGCCCGAGATTTTCGAAAACGTGAACAACGAGCGCACCGCCGAGGGGTATCCCGTAACGGACGCCGTGCGCGCTGCCGTTCAAAAATATCGCGCAGCCGATCTCGAACTCTACGCGCGGGCGCAGGAAATTTTCGCGCGTCAGTCGCGCCGAATCGCGGTATAGTACGGGCCGTGAGGCCTTTTCGTCGCGCGCTCGTATCGCTGGTTGCGGTTGCGTCGGCGCTCGCTCTGCAATTCGGCCAATCGCCGGCCCACGTGGCTCCCTCGAATAAGCACCTGCGCTGGATCCTCAACGGGCCGGCGCTCGCGAGCTTTACGAGCGATCCCGTCGCGCTGCGCTTCTTTGCCGACGCCGGGCCCTTTGTCTTGCAGCGGAACGGTGCCGCTATTACGATACCGCCGGCGTGGAAATCTCTGCCGATCCGGTCGTTTACGAACTATGCCGCAATGGCGAGAGCTTTTGCGACGGGCGCAATCGGTCCCGAGGTCCGAGGCATTCTCTACGACAGCGAAGTCTGGGATTTCACTCCCGAGGACGAGCAACGTCGGGTGGCGGACTACACGAAAAAGGCGGCCGATCTCGTGCACTCACATGGGCTCGTTTTCCTCACTGCTCCCGCAGTCAATCTCGTTCGAAAGCTGGACCCGTCTCAAGCGCAAGCCGGCGCAAAGCGCTACGACGGATACGTGAAAGCCCGCCTGGCCGCTGACTCGGCGCGCTACGCCGACGTATTCGTGATCCAGGCTCAGGGGTCCGAGGCCGACCTTGCCAAGTATCGGTCGTTTGTCTCGGCCGCCGCGCACCAAGCGCGGGAGGCGAAACCAAATATCATCGTCCTCGCGGGGATAAGCACGAACCCCGGTGGCCAAAAGGTTAATGCAAACATCATTCTCGCGGCCATCGAAGGCACGCGAGGATCGGTCGACGGCTACTGGTTCAACGTGCCCGCTCCGGGCAAATACTGCCCGCGATGTTCGGAGTTCCGGCCGGACATGGCGCTCGATGTGATTCGCCGCCTCGGTCGATAGCAGGCAGTTCCGCCGCCTCGCAAGCGCTTTTCGGTACGCCACTAGTACGATTGGCCCTTAATTTCGATTAATAGGGACAATCGTCCATTGTGAGTCCCCTTCCTGCTCGGTTAGGATAGGGACCCAGGGCCGCCTATGGCGGTTCTTGCCGTTCGAACTTTTCTATATGAACGCACAATGTTTCATTTTCGCCCGGAACTGGGATTGGAAGAAAAATAGATGCCAAGTAAACTGCCGTCGGCGCTCTTAGCGACACTGCTCTTAGCCGCATGCGGCGGCGGTGGTGGAGCGACGCTCCCTTCGGCTCCTGGTTCCGGCAACGGCCAGTCTACCACGGCGCAAAATACGCGAGACGCCATCGCGACGGCCGACTCGGTCGGCAGTTCGGTGAAGTCGTTCGCAAACTTCGAAAGCGCCCAATCCGCCCCCGTCGCGCAGTCTTCGATGACGGGTCCCGGATTCGGCCGCATGGCGGCCGGCGGATGCCCCGCTAGCCGGGTTAAGTTCTATGTGCCGGATCTCAACAACGATCAAAACTCCAGCGAAACCATCTACTACTATGACGCAAGCTGCACGCAAATCGCGCGCGACAGCGTACGCGCGTTTACGAGTCCGATGAGTTCCAGCGAAATCGTCCAGACTTCCGAGAAACAGTATCCGCTCGGTGGCGGACCGATGAGCGCGCAGCGCGCCGACATCAACACGATCTCCAATACCACGTTCGATGCAAACGGCTACCCCTCACTAAAGTCCGGCTACAACAAGACGAGTACCGGGTTTTTAAACGTCGGCAGCACGAAGACGATCATTGCGGACTACGAGCTTGTGATGCAGCCGCAATCGAAAGGCCTCAGTCAATTCTGCTCCGATCAAGCCGGTTTTAACGCCCTGCCCGTAACGCCGTCCAACATGACGTTTGGGTGGGCCGGCCAAGTCGCGGGTGGGTCGCGCACGGCAAACAGCGACGGCTCCGTAACGTGGACTGCCACTCACATCGGTTCCGCGTTTACCGGGCCGGTCGGATCGCTCAACGTCGCACTCGGCACCCAGAGCTCAAAATGCCCGCTGTCGTCGCCGATCCTTTTTTCGCTTAGCGGCGGCAAGAACGTCGGCAATCATACGATTCCGGTTGTCGCTACGTACAAGCAAGGCTTGCTTACCAATTTGAGTATCTCGAATGCGCAGCTTTCAAACGGGCTGACACTTTCCGTCGTAACGAACCCGGCGGTCTTGCCGCAGGATGCGAACTTCATTACGGGCTCCGTTAGCAACAAATCCGGCACGCTCGCCAGCTTCGGCGTCGATGCGTTCGGTGACGGCACCCTGACCGTCGTATCGTCCGGCACGCAATACGCGATTACCGACTGGCACGTCAGCCACTAGTTCTCGTTCATCTATCTTGGCTCTGGAGAAAACATTTTGAAGGCACCAATCGGCTCCCTCGTCGCGTTCGTGGTTATTGCGGGCCTTGCCGCTTGCGGCACCGGAACCAGCAGCAACGGACTTCCGCAGCAGAGTCCCACGCCGGTTGTATCCGGGACGCCGGGAGTGCCGGCAACGCCGACGCCGGTCGTTTCAACCGAGCCGACGCCACCGGGCGGCGGGCAAACGCCGCCTCCGGTCATTACGCCGACGCCTTCCCCGGGAGCGACTGCGACCCCAACCCCCACGATCTTAACGGTCGCCGGCCAGCAGCTCGAAGCGCAAACCGCGCTCACATCGGTCAGCGCATTTTCCGGCTTGGTCGGACCCGACGGAGTGGGCGCCATCCTTCCAAACCTCACCCTGTTTACCGGCCCGAAATTGCTTCACCGGAACACGCTGCGCCCATCGCTCTCCGGCGGCTGCACGAACGGCACGATGCTCACGGCGTCCCCGGGAGCCAACGGGGCGGAGGTCTACATCCTTCAAGGCTTCTACGATGCGGGATGTACGCAGAAAGAATACGAGCTCGACGCCACCGTCGCTTCGTACACCCAGGATGGAATAACTGAAGCAATTGTGGGTAAGGGACTCCAGACGTACTTCGACCGGTCGCAAAACCCGGTCGGAACGACGTCGCTCGATACGATCAATATCCGAGGTCTCCAAATTACACCGCCGCAAGTGGCTCCCATTACTGCGGTCGTTCGCGGCACATACGTTTCGCACTCCGGTCAAACGACGTCGGCGTTCGGAACCACGTGCCGGATCGCTCCCGGGAACACCGTTTGCGGAAATGCAACGGCAATGAATTCGGGCGGCCTCGGTTCAGCGCTCGGCTACGTTCTCAACGCAAATCTCGGCAGTTCCAACAATATCAGTACGGCTTCAATCACCGTTAACGGATATACGGGAGCGCTCAACTCCATGACCGTTAACCCGGCCGTATTGCCGCCGTTTTGGTCCATTACGGGCGGAACCGCGGTAGCTCAAAACGTCGTGTATACTCCGACATCGTCCGGATTCACGATTTTAGACCCGGCGAACGGGGCGCAAATCGCGGTTACCGTCACGAACGGCCTCGTTTCCGGAACGATCAGCGATTCCGGGCAACAGTTTGCAACGTTCCAGACCGACATTTATGGGTTAGGCACGATCACGTTTAGCGACCATTCCACCGGATCAATCACGAATTTTATTGCCCTCTAGTGTTACTCACCTCATCCACCTAGGGTTGAAACAATGAATGCTTCACTGATTATCGCGGGTTTCTCCATTGGCACGCTTGTCGGTTTGACAGGCGTGGGTGGCGGGAGCCTTATGACTCCCCTTCTCGTGTACATGGGACTCGATCCGCTTGTGGCAATCGGCACCGATTTGCTCTACAGTCTTCCGACGAAGTTGTTCGGTTGGTTCCTCCATAGTAAGCAACAGACGGTGCGCTTGGACATCGTAAAGCCCCTGTGCATCGGCGGCATTCCGGCCGCTCTTGCCGGACTTGGTCTTCTCGCTACTGCCGGACGCTATATTGATATCAAGATCCTGGAAACGTGGATGCGCCATGCGATCGGCGTATCGGTCGTGCTCTCAGCGTTTATGATCATCGCCTCGCCGTTTATCTTGCGGCGCTACCGCAATTCCGAAGCCGTGAAGCCTCCGCTCAATACGGGCCGGCTCATTGCAATCGGTGCGGTCGTCGGATTCATGGTCAGCATTACGTCGATCGGTAGCGGCGCGGTCGCGCTGCCCTTGCTCGTGCTGTGCCTTCCCGGAGTCGGCCTCGCCGAACTCGTAGGTACCGACATCGCGTTTGCCGTCATTCTCGTGTTCGTTTCGGTCATCGGGCACTTGAAAATGGGTCATGTCGATACGGCCGTCACCGTGCAGCTTTTGCTTGGATCGCTCATCGGCGTATTCATCGGCACCAAGCTTTGCCGCGTGCTGCAGCAGCAGTGGCTTCGTCCGGCCCTGGCTCTGGTCTTAGTCGTCGCAGGTTCGCGGCTCATCTAATTTATCCACTCACGTAGCAAGCTCCGATGCCGTCGATGTCGGCCCTCCGACAAACCGGGGACACCGGAGCTTCGCTATAGTTTCAGCTGGGAAGCATAATTAGAAACATGTCTCGAGGCGTTGCTATTTGGCTCACGGGTATGTCGGGGGCAGGTAAGAGCACCATCGCAAGTGGATTGAAGCGAGAGCTTGAAGCGCGCGGCCGAAGCGTCGAGGTACTCGATGGCGACGAGGTCCGCACGCATCTTTCCGAAGGCTTGAGTTTCAGCCGGGAAGACCGCGACATCAACGTCGCACGCATAGCGTTTGTAGCATCGCTTCTGGTCCGGCATGGCGCGACCGTCATCACCGCAATGATCTCGCCGTACAGCGCGGCCCGCGAAGCGGCTCGCGAGCGCATCGGGTCGTTCGTCGAGGTCTACGTGCGCTGCTCGATCGAAGAGCTTACGCGCCGCGACGTTAAAGGGCTATACGCGCGCGCGCTCCGCGGTGAAATTCCTCACTTCACCGGTATTTCTGATCCCTATGAGCCGCCGGAAAACCCGGATGTCGTGGTCGACTCGGGAGCGGAAACCGCAGAGGTGAGCATCGGAAAGATCATTGCCGTCCTCGATCAGCGCGGATATTTCGCGCCGAGGGTCCAGTCCACGCCCTAGCAGGGTCGGTGCCTCGCCCGCTCGATCTGCTACGAACTCGCGCTCCATTGCCGCGCAAATGTATAGCCGCGGTTCGGAATCGTGAGAATGTACTGCGGATCTACGGGATCATCTTCAATTTTTTTACGTAAGTTGTGAACGTGAACGCGCAACGCGGCGATCGTGGCGGGCGTGGCTTCGCCGAAAACGTGACGGGCGGCCGTTTCAACGTCGACGATCTTTCCCGCGTTTTCCAGCAAGAGATTGAGGAGCTTCGCCTGTCGCGTTCCAAGTTTTTCGGAGCGGTCCGGAATACGCAAGATTCGCGTTGTCGCGTCGAATGCGATTTGCTTATCTGCGGTGACGCGTTCGCGCATCGAAAAGATCTCGTGCACGGCGCGCTCTGCTGCAAGCGCGTCCGTCCCGGCGACGAGAAAGGTCACCGTAACGTTGCTGTCGCTGATCTGCAGCGGTCGCACGCCGACGTCGGCGAGAGCCTCCATCATCGCGTGCAACACCCCCGACGCGGAGCACATGGCTGCTCCCACGATGCAGAGTTTCGCGCACGAATTCACGACGCGGAGCTCGAAGCCGCCCGCAACGACGCTCCCCGAGATTTTGGTAACGTTCGACGAATCGCAAGCAAAACGCAACCCGTCCCGCAAGACCTGCATCTGCTCGATGCGCAGGTTATTCTGCGCTAGGTTTCTGAGCACGGCCGCGGACGCAGCGTAAGCCGTCTCGGCAGTGGCCCCGGCCATGCGCGCCTCGATGAGCGAGAGTCCGTTTAGCACGGCTATACTCGCGACCGGACGTACGCGCTTGGTGTACGTGTCATGCGTCACCGACGTCCAACGCCCGCTTTCAAGCGCGACAATGTTGAATTTCGTGTTCGTCGACCATGCCAGCTGTATGGCTTGCGCTCCGACGACATTTTGACCGCCGTTGGCGAGTTCCATGAGTTCGACAAAGCTGAGATGTTCGACAACGGCAGCGTTATCCACATGCGAGGAGTCGGCGCTCATAATGCAATCGGAGGCCGTCCAAAACGACGCTGCGCACCCGAGCCTTGCCGCTAGCCCGATCGCGTACGCGTCGCACTCGGCCCGATCGGCGGCGTCGGGGACAACGAAGGGAACGCCCCCGGCGGGTTCGGATGCCAGGAATCCATCGAGTTGCCGGGTCGTCAGAAGCGACGTGGGGACTTCCTCGGTAATGAGCCCGTTGATAAACCGCGCGAGAGCGGTGGCGCTCGTGGGCTCGGCACCTGCGAGGCTGACCAGCACGGGGAGATCTCCGGCGCGGTAGATGGCTCGTATGCGCTCGGTCGCCGCATGTGCGAGCGAACGGTCTCCGAGCAGTGCCGGATCGATCGCAATAACGGTGGTTCCCGCGGCTCGAACAGCCGTCATCTCTCCTCCAAAGGCCGGGCTCCCGCGATCCTGCCCCTTCAATAGATTATCGCCGATTCACCTGAAAACTTGCCCGCAAAAGGGCATAATTAGGTGTCCGCCTAATAGGCGGCCGAGCGCTCATCAGGCGGCAATATGGCATAAGCCCTAACGCCGATGATACTTTGGCCCATTCACGACAAATGACGGCAGGACTAGCTCCTGGCTAAGCAAAGTTGAAAGGCAAGATCTACGTCGGCAATAAAAGTTGACGCGGGATTTTTCCATTTAATAGGAACTTACCATGAACAGTCCAGCGCCTCTTGCCGACGCCGCCCTCCCCGAAATGAACATGAGCCACCTCGATTGGCTGGAGGAAGAGGCTATCTTCATCCTACGCGAGGTTGCCGCGGCCTTCGAACGGCCCGCGTTGCTTTTCTCCGGCGGGAAGGATTCCTGCGTCATCCTCCGCTTGGCAGAGAAAGCGTTCAAGCAGCACGTAGGAAATGGAAAATTTCGCGGGGCCGTGCCCTTTCCGATGCTCAATATCGATACGGGTCACAACTTCCCCGAGGTTCTAGAATTTCGTGACTGGTGCGCCGCCGAAACCGGCGAGCGTCTCATCGTCGGCCATCTCGACGATTCAATCGCGCGCGGGACCATCCGACTTGCGCACCCGCTAGAAAGCCGCAATCCTCATCAATCGGTAACGCTTCTCGAGACGATTGAAGAGCATCGTTTCGACGTGCTGGTCGGCGGAGCGCGCCGCGACGAAGAAAAGGCCCGCGCCAAAGAACGGATCTTCTCTCACCGCGATCGGTTCGGGCAATGGCGGCCGAAAGAACAACGTCCCGAGCTTTGGACGTTGTTTAACACGCGCGTACGCCCCGGCGAGCACATGCGCGCATTTCCGATTTCAAACTGGACGGAACTCGACGTGTGGCTGTATATCATGCGCGAGGACATTCCGTTGCCGAGTCTTTATTATGCGCACGATCGCGAGGTCGTGGAACGCCGCGGATTGCTCGTTCCCGTTACGGACGTAACGCCGCCGCGGCCGACCGACAAGGTCGAAACGCGTCGCGTGCGTTTCCGCACCGTCGGCGATATGACATGCACGTGCCCGGTCGAAAGCAACGCAAAGAACGCCGCAGAAATCGTCGCCGAGACATTGACCGTTACGGTCACGGAGCGCGGCGCTACCCGCATGGACGATCAAACGTCCGACTCTTCAATGGAAAAACGGAAAACCGAGGGCTACTTCTAATGGCTGCCACAATGAATGCGCTTTTGAGCGACTCCGTCGAGGACGAGCCGCAGAATCGCGCGCTGCGCTTTCTCATGGCGGGAAGCGTTGACGACGGTAAGAGTACGCTCACGGGCCGTCTGCTCTACGAAACGCAGGCAATTCTCGCCGATCAGCTCGGCAAGCTTCAGAACAAAGCGGGAAGCCAGCCGATGGATCTCTCGCTTCTCACCGACGGGCTTGAAGCGGAGCGCGAGCAAGGCATTACCATCGACGTCGCGTACCGGTACTTCTCGACGCCGAAGCGAAAATTTATTATTGCCGACGCGCCGGGTCACGAGCAGTACACACGCAACATGGTGACTGCTGCGGCAGGTAGCGATGCGGCGGTTATCCTCGTCGATATCACGAAATTAGACCTTTCCACGCGGCCGGTCACGCTGCTCGCGCAGACGCGCCGCCACACGTTGCTCGCGCATTTGCTGCGCGTGCCGAGCATCGTGTTTGCAATCAACAAGATCGACGCAGTAGACGATCCGCAAACGGCGTTCGAGGTCGTCCGCGATTCGCTGTTGCAATTTAGCGAAGCAGCCGGAATTGCGGTTGCGGGTGTCGTTCCGATTTCGGCGCTTCGCGGGGACAATATCACGACTTCCGCGGGGGTGGATTGGTACACCGGGCCAACGCTCTTGACGTTTTTGGAACATCTTCCCGCCGGCGACGACGAGGCTCCGGGCGACCTGCTCCTTCCCGTGCAGTATGTGTCGCGCGATCCGATCGTTTCGGGTGCCGATCAAACCGCCGCCAATTCTTCGCGCGTTATTTGGGGCCG
>JBDTFK010000188.1:0-4719 GCA_039937995.1 Vulcanimicrobiaceae bacterium
TACGGAGACGCCGGGCCCTTCGCTGCAACGTACGCGCGTGCGCTGGACCGCTTTCTCGCTCCGGAGGTGAGCCTGCGGCTTACCGGATCGCCCGAAACGACGGCCGAGTTCCGCGAGGCCGCATTCCGCCTTCCCGCGCCGTTAATTTCGATTGCCACGCAACCCTCAAGCGAAAACGCGGCCTACGTGTGCTGCGGAACCGTCTGCGCCGCCCCCGTTCGGGACGCCGCGGGAATTCGCGATGCCTACGACAGCGTCGCCCGCGTTACCGGCTGAAACACGGGCCGGGATCCGACCGTATCGTAGTCGGAGGACATAAAACCATGACACCCTACGCCCAGATGCTGCTCGCGCACATCCGCCCCGAAGCCCAGGGGGCCTACGCGTACGAATACCGGCAGTACGCCAAAGACCCGACGGTTGCGCTCACGCTTGCCGCCGTTCTCGGCCTTATCGGGGGGGAGTCGTACTATATGGGCGATGCCCGGCGCGGCATTTTGATGACGATCGCGTTCTTCACCGGCATCGGACTCTTCGTGACGGTTCCCATGTGGATCGCGCGCTGTTTCACGATTTCGGGTGAGTGTGACACCTACAACGACTATCTCGCCTATATGCTCGCGTATCGCTATTCACCCGATACGATCACCGCTCCGGAACCTCCGCACGTGCCGCAATCCGGCAGCCCGCGCCCCACGATCGGTGGTCTCCCGATGCGCGCCCAAAACGCCTGAGTGTGCCGCGTTCGGACCTTACGTGCGCACGTAGGCGTTCCAGAACCAACATCCCCACAATCCCACCGCGATGGAGTACGCGATTAACGCGTAACTCCATCGCGGCATTTTTTGAACCACGGCGAGCATCATCAAAGCGACGAGAAACGGCTCGAAATCGAGCGCGTGGCGCATGCCGAATTGCGCGAATCCGTTTACATAGTAGACAAAATTCGGCGCGGCGCAAAGGACGGTGAGAATCCAAAGCGGGATCACCCAGCGCCGCGGCCGGCGCACGAAGAATGCGAGTAGCAGCGCGGGGGAACTCCACGTCAACGCAATCCCGTTCATCGTCGGTTGGAGCCACGGAAACGCCGGCAACCGCTCGGGAGCGGATATGAAAAACGACCAAAACTGATAGGCGAAATATTGCAGTTTGAACGGCGATCCAAAAGGCATTCCGGCCTGGTCCTGGTGATACCACAGGGTGTACCCGACGTCGTACCACGTGCCCCAGCGCGCGAGGTTGTAGTTAACCCATAACACGGCGGCCGCCGCGAGCACGGCTCCGAACGACGTCAGCGCGCGCCGGCTTCCGAGCATGAACGCGTAAACCGGGACCGCGAGGACGAGCGAAAACCGCGATTCAAACGCGCAGACCGCCAATAGCGCGACGAGCCACCCGCGGCGTTTGCCGGCGAGCTCAACGAGTGTCATCATGGTAAAGCAGACCGACGACACGTGCGCGATAAACCAAACGTCGCCCAGCATCGCGCACCATAAGAGGTCCGTTCCGGCAAGAAGAAATGCCACGATCCACGCGAGGTGCACGCGCGGAACTTCAAGCCGTTCTCCCAACTCCCACGCCGCCCCGGTGGCCACCGCGCCGAGAGCGACGGCGAGCAGCGTTTGATTTACCGGGCCGAAAACTGCGACGAAGGGGAGGAGCAGCATAGCCGGCAGCGGCGCTTCGATAACGTAGTACAATCCGTGGTACGGCAGCGCGTCGATGTACGCGCCCGGCCAATCGATTGCGATATGACCGTGCAAAAAGGCTTGAGCGAGCAAGACGAAATTGTTATAAGGCGTCGAGCGCCCGCGCGATACCATCTCGATTGCCACAAACGCAACGATACCAGCGAGAACGGACGGCTTAATGCGATTCAACGACCGTTAGGTCGCTTGCGGGAGCGGCTTGGGAGCTTGAAATGTCGAGGGCGGTAAGCCGGGCGGGAAACGGTAATCGCTCCACGAGATTCGCTCGCGGGCGGGTTTGCCTTTCACTTGCGCGTCGACGTTAATTTGCACCGGAACCCAATATTTTCCCGAAGGTGCGAAATCGATTTCACCGGTTCCCTGCGCGGAACCGCTCGCGGTGGTGAAAGCGATGCTGCGCGGCAAGAAACGTTCGCCGTCGATCGTCACGCGCTTGACGGTAAATCCACCCGGGGATACGACGAGTGGTGTCGCCTCGTATTCGTAGTCGAGATGCCCCCCACGCTTGATCGCCCGAAGAAAAACGAAACCGTAGTTCGTTCCACGCGGAGCGAGCCGCGCCGACGTGTAGCGGTCTTCGTGACGGCTGAAGCGTACCACCTTATGTTTGAGAAGCGATCCATCGATGGAAATCGTCTCGTCGCGAACGTCGAGGCCCGCGCGGTACATGCGATGGTGCGTTTCGATATCCGTCGGCCCGGCTTGCGAAACGGTGTAGGAGACGATCGTCGCTTTCGGCGTGGCGAGATCGGTCATTTCGAGTTCGTAGCGCTCGAGGACGATCTGCGAGTCGAGTTGCACGGGCGCTGCGGCAACGATGCCGAGAGCGAGCGCCAACGTCGCGAGGAGGCGTGTCACGCGAGAACGGCGTCCCGGATCGCGCCGAGCGCGGCGTCCGCACCCGAGACCTTTTTCCCGCCGCCCTGCGCTTGCGCCGGCGCGCCCCCGCCTTTACCTTCGACAAGCGGCGCTGCCAACTTCACGAGGTTGCCCGCGTGAACGCCGTCCTTCACCAAATCGTCGCTGGCCGATACCAGCAGGCTCACCGTTCCGTTCTCAACGCCCGCAAGGGCGATTACGCCGCTCGGGAGTCGCGAGCGCAGCGCAGAGGTGAGATGCCGCAACGCCTCGGAGTTGGCCTCGTGTACGACGGCTCCAACGAACGTGCGCGTTCCCTTACGTTCGGCTTTTGCAAGGTAGGCTTGTGCGTCGGCACCGGCGAGTCGCGCCTTGAGCTCTCCTACCGCCGTTTGCACGTCGCGTAAATCGCGCTGCAACTTTCCGACGCGTTCGTTCAATTCTTCCGGAGTCGTCGCGAGCGAGCCGGCCAAGCCCGTCACAATGTCTTGCTGATGCGTAACGTACGCTTCGGCAGCGCGCGAAACGCAGCTCTCGATACGGCGGATGCCGCTGCCGATCGAAAACTCGTTTAGGATCAAGAACATCCCGAGTTCGCCCGTAGAATGCGCGTGCGTGCCGCCGCAGAACTCGACCGACGGGCCCGCTTCGAGCACCCGGACGCGCTCGCCGTACTTTTCTCCGAACATCCAAATCGCGCCGGTTTGCTTGGCTTCCTCAATGGCGAGTTCGCGCGTCACGACGGGCGAATCGTCGCGAATCATCTCGTTCACGCGCGCCGTGACGGCGCGCTTCTGCGCGGGCGTCAGCGCGCCGGAAGGCACACGGAAATCGAAGCGCATGCGATCGACTCCGACCCACGAGCCGGCCTGCACGACGTCGTCTCCGAGCACGTCGCGCAACGCGTGCTGCAACAGGTGCGCGGAAGTATGATGGCGGCGAATCTCGCGGCGCCACCAATCGTAAACGACCGCATCGGCAGTCTGACCGAGCGCAAACTCGCCACTTTTGACGATGCCGCGGTGGCCGATCGCTTCTCCCAAATATTGCGTGTCTTCCACCTCGAAGACGGCGCCGTCGCCGAGCGTCAGCAGGCCGCGGTCGCCGATCTGTCCACCGCGTTCGGCGTAGAACGACGTGCGATCCAGCACGATCGTCGCGCGATCGCCCGTGCGCGCAACCTCGACCGGCTTTTCATCTTGGAGGATCGCGACAATTTCTCCGCTCGCGGACAGTCCATCGTAGCCGGCAAACGCCGATTTCATCGCGGGCAATTCGGCGATCGAAACGACGGCGCGCTTCGATGCAGCGTCGCGGCGAGCGCGCCGCCGCTGTTCGTCCATCGCAGCTTCGAATGCGCTCGCATCGACGGTTACGCCGCCGTCGTTTGCGATTTCGCGAGTGAGTTCGAACGGAAAACCGTACGTATCGTGCAGCGCGAAGGCGTCTTGCCCCGAGATCGTGCGCATCTCGTGCACGTTTGCATCCGCGATCAAGCGGTCGAGCATCGCCATGCCGCGTTCCAACGTGCGGTCGAAGGTTTGCTCTTCGGCGCGCAACGTTTGCACGATGCGATCGCGATTTTGCGGCAACTCGGGATATCCGGGCTCCAGCGACGCGACGACCGCCGGAACGAGCCCGGTGAGAAAGCCGTTCGGATAACCAAGCAAACGCCCTTGGCGAATTGCTCGCCGAATTAAGAAGCGAAGCACGTATCCGCGGTCGGTATTCGATGGAAAGATGCCGTCGCTGATGAGGAACGTGACCGAGCGCGCGTGATCGGCGATAATGTTCTGCCGTTCGCGCTGTTCTTTTGCGGAAAGTGAGGTTTGCCCGATTTTCGGCTGCGCCGCGATAACGTCGAGAAATAAATCGGTGTCGTACATCGACGCTTTCCCGTTCACGAGCGCAAGGATGCGTTCGAATCCGGCGCCCGTATCGATGGACTTAACCGGCAACTCCGCAAGCTTGCCGTCGCTCCCGCGGTTGTACTGTTGGAAAACGACGTTCCAGTATTCGACAAAGCGGTTTCCGAGGTTGGGCCCTGTGTCGCCGGCGCCGCTTGCATATTCCTCGCCCGTGTCGTAAAAAAGCTCGCTGCAGGGACCACACGGTCCCGTCGCGCCCATCGTCCAAAAATTATCTTCATCCC
>JBDTFK010000189.1:0-2732 GCA_039937995.1 Vulcanimicrobiaceae bacterium
AAAGCGGTCGGCGTATTCGCGCATCTCGGGCCGGGGGCCGACGAGCGACATTTCGCCGAGGAAAACGTTCCAAAGTTGCGGGAGTTCGTCGAGGCTCGTCCTCCTTAAAATGCGGCCAAAACGCGTAATGCGTTCGTCTCCCGGTGTTACCCAGGCATTTCCGGCCCCGGTCTTCATCGTCCGGAATTTATACATCATAAAATCGCGATCGTGCGCTCCAACGCGCTGTTGCCGGAAGAGGACCGGGCTCCCGGAGTCGATCGCAATTGCAATCGCAATACCTGCAAGAAACGGTGCCAGGACGATCGTCCCGATAAGTGATAGGAGCAGATCGGCGCAACGTAACTGAAAGTGCAGGATCGGCGAACGCGCACGAACGCGTCCCATATGATCGATGCGGGCCGCCTCACCCAAGCGCAGCGGAAGCGCTCCGCGGCGCCGGGCGCACAAGAACATGGAGCCGTACGCTGCAAGCACCGTCCATAGCACCCCCGCCAAAATAACTCCCGGCAGATCGGCGCGGAAGACCGGCACGACGATGACCAGAATTGCCGCCGCTTCGATGGCGAGCGCAATCGTCGCATAGGCTTCGTCAACGGGCGTCACGGCAAAACTGCGGCGGTACCGGCCCGTCGACCACGCGAGGGCAAGGATCACCGTCAACGCAATCGTCGCGGAACGGGCATCGCGAAATATCCATAACGAGAAAAACCAGATCGCAACCGCCGCCAGGAGGTCGAGCGCGGCGATCGGGATCCATTTTTCGCGCAAACGCTCGGGAAGCACATCGCCGATGTACTCACCGGTCGCGCTGCGTTCTACGTGTTCCACGGCCGTGGACATCGGTGTTGCCCCCAATATTAGTGTAGCGCTCGGCGAATTCGCTCGTAGATATGGAATCTTGGACTGCGCAAGGTGTAGGCCGTGTAGGGAACGGACGTCGCACCAAGGTCGGCTTTGAATCGTTCGACGCCGGAGAGCCCTTCGCTCGCGCCGAGGTTGTACCATCTCACTCCGCGCTCGCACGCTGCCTCAATTAACCGTAAATTGAGAGCGTTGCTCGGGCGGTATTGTGAATGGCTTCGGCGCATTGCCGCGGACCAGAAGAAGAGTTCGTCGCGACCGTAGAGGACGACACCGCCGGCGACCGGCTCCGAATCGACGTCCGCAAACCATATTTCGACGTCGTCACCGCCCCGCCGGACGACGGCATCTAAGAGTTCCTTGGTAATCGGCGGCCGCGCGAGTCCCCAGCCGATGCTTGCGTCGCTCAGAATCGCGAAGTAGGCGTCGATCGAAGCCTGGGCGCAATCGGCGCGGCGCAACGTAACACCGCGGCGCTGCGCCTGACCGGCCATCCGACGCGTAACGCCGCGAATTCCCTCAAGCGCGCGAGCGTAACCCCCGCTGCAGTCAATGACAGCGGTTTCGTACGGCTTGAGGTGCGCGGCGGGAAGCACGGCTTGTGCGCCAAGCGGCCAAAGAACCACATGAGTTCTATCGGCGCCTCGCGCGATGAGGTGAAGGACGTGCGAACTCGTCATCGCGTCGGCGGGCAAGCCGTCTTCATCTAAGACACACGTATAGCCGCCCATGGGAAATGCGACCAGATCCGTCAAGCCCAACTTCGCAGGCGACCGAACCGCAGGGACGATATACGAGCGCGAATCCACGCGGACGCGCATCGGCGAGGGTTCGAGGGCGGGCGACGCATCGCACAACGCGAGGGTCCAGGCGGGTCGCGCAAAAAACGTCGGAGCCGGACGGGTCGCATCGAACCGGAGCCACTCGGTAACGCTCAGGCGCTCGGTCACAGCGTGGTCTCGGCGGCGAGCCCGGAACGCGGAGCGCGGCGAAGTGAATTCTCCCACGCCTGCGCGATATGTGCGATGCATCGCCCGGGGGCGTACGTTTCGGCCACATATCGCGCGGCATCGCTCTGAACGTGTAGCGAACCGGCGAGGTGCGCTTCCAGAAGCCTTGCGATCGCGCTCTCGCAATCCTCGTAGTTGCTCACGCGCGTAACGAACGGAAAGTCTTGCGTCCACAAGACGAAGCGACCCCACGTAAGCGCCTCGAGCGTCATAATCGAAAGACCGTCGTGTTGAGTCAGGCGCAGCAGCAGCGTACTTTCCGCGTACGCTTCGGAGAGATCGCTGCACCACCCCATGCGAACGACGTCGGCTTCGGGCGGCGAGTAAAACTCACCGCCGCCGACGACGAGGAAACGCACCGGGCGCGTTGCGAACGTGCGAAACAGCCGTTCGTACTCGCGTCTGCCGTAGAAGTCCCCGCGCGATTGAGGAAGGTAGAGCAAGACCGTGAAACGTTCCGGCAGCGGCGGCGGCACGTCGTGCGAGTGCAGGTGCGGCGGCAGTGGGGCGAGCGTGGCCGTAATTCCCACCGCACGCAGCTCTTCGATCGTCCAATCGACTTCTGCGAGATTCCGGATGTGCCGCTGCGTGCACACGTTACGCAGATTCCGATTGCGGTAAAGCGTTTGAATGTCGGACCCGACCCAATGGATCACGCGCGGTTTTCGCAGCAACCGCGCGAGCGCATGCAGCCAGCGGTCGCCGATCGGCGAGCCGATCGAATACCAAACGTCGGATGCAACGAGATTAAAGAGCGACGTAACGACTTCCAATCGAGAACTTAGGCGAAGTACGCGCGGCTCCCACAGCGGCGCGCTCGTCTGCATTTGTTCGACCACCTGCGCGGTGAAAAGGTTC
>JBDTFK010000190.1:0-6381 GCA_039937995.1 Vulcanimicrobiaceae bacterium
CTGCAGTGCGCCTTCGGATGGTTCGGTTAGGCGGTCGATCGTTGGGGGCGCCGGGATATCGGGCGCGTACATTGCGCACTCAAGACGCGCGAGTGCATACTCGCTGCGTGCGGTGATAAACGACCCGAGAAGTTGCACCAGTCGAACGTCCATGCTGTCCCCTCGCAGGTGCTTGCCGCCGCCTCCGACTATCTCCTTGAATCGCTCGGTAAAGCGTGAGCGATGTGAAAGGAGTGACCGCGTGGCTTCATCGGGTGTGCGACGGTATGTGATCGTCGGTAACGGCTTTGCCGGCACGACGGCAGCCGAACAATTGCGCAAGCACGACCCGCCGTGCGAAATCACGCTCTTCGGCGACGAACCGTATCCGCTCTACAACCGTATCTCGTTGCCGCCCATGTTGCGCAGGCAAATTCCCGAGGAAAAGGTGATGATCCGCGACCTCGCGTGGCACGAAAAAAATGGGATCGCGCTAAAACTTCTCACCCGCGTCGAAACCGTCGACACCGAGGGCCACATCGTTCTTGCCGGCGGCCGGGAATATCCGTACGACGCGCTGCTTATCGCAACGGGAGGGCGGCCGAATCCAACCGGCGCGCCCGGATCCGAGGGGGCGCACAATCTCTACAATTTCCAGTATCTCGACGACACGCGCGCGATATCGGAGCAGATCGACGACTCGAAAGCCGCAGTCGCTATCGGCGGTTCGTTTATCGCCTACGAACTTGCCGAGGCCTTCGCTTCGCGAAAGATCGAAACGCATTGGCTAATTCGAGGGCCGCGCGTATTGCATCGCATGCTCGATGAAGTCGCGGGAGAACTCATCGACACGGCCGCGAAAGCCGACGGGGTGCACATGCACTACGGACAGGAAGTCGAATCGTTCGTGCGATCGAACGGCGCGATCACTAAAGTTCGAACGAAGAAAGGCATCGAGATCGAAGCGCAGTGCTACGGCGCGGGTTTTGGGCTAACGCTAAACACCGAGATCCTCGACGGCACGTCGATCCGCACGAGCAAGAACGGGATTTTGTGTAACGATAACTTGGAGACCAGCGTCCCCGGCATATTCGCTGCGGGTGACGTCGCGGATTTCTACGATCCGATCCTCGAGTTCCGTTATCGCATGGGGACGTGGAACAACGCCGGTGCGCACGGTAAAGTCGTCGCGCTCAATATGATCGGCGGTACCGAGAAATATCACGACGTGCCCGAGTATTCGTCGCTGCTCTTCAAAGGACAAACGATCACGCAGTTCGGTCTTTCTCCCGAACTTCAACCCGAACTCGAGACGGCGTTCAAGGTTGACAAAGAAAAAGGCTGGTACCGCGCGTTGTACTTTTGGCAAGAGAGATTGGTCGGCGGCGTAATGCTCGGGAAAGGGAACCGTTCCGGCAAACGCAAGTACGTTGAAGCGATCAAGAGCAAGGAACGCTTCCCGAAATCACATTGGAGCGAAATGCTCGACTGGACGGCGTAACCGGCAAAGGCCCAAACGCACCCGGGCTTCGCGCCCGGGCAACGTCGTAAAAGAGCGGCATGGTGAAAAACTACGAGTGAACGCGCAACCCCGGTTTTACCGACGTAGCCCCGATTTGCGCGACGATTGCAACGCCGCGGGCGCGAGCTCGTTCCTCGAACCGCGCGGCATCGCCGGGAGAAATCGCGACCAGCAAGCCGCCGGACGTTTGCGCGTCGCAAAGAAGCAGTCGCATCGCTTCCTCGATCGTATCGTCGAAAATGACTCCGGCATCGAGCGCCTGCGCGGCGTTCGTTCGCGTCCCACCCGGTACCACGCCTCTGCGCGCGAGGTCGAGCGCGTGGGCGAGAACGGGAACAGCCTGGGCGGAAATATCCGCGCCCACCCCCGACCCGGCGAGCAACTCGCGCAAATGCCCGACGAGTCCAAAGCCCGTAACGTCGGTCGCTGCGTGCGCGCCGCATTCGATCATCGCCTCGGATGCGGCACGATTGAGAAGTAGCATCGACGCGATGGCTTCGCGTAGTGCCGCGTCGTCGATCTTGTCGCTCCGGCGCGCGGTCGTGAGGATTCCGGTACCGATTGCTTTGGTCAAAAACAGCGTGTCTGCGGCCTTGGCGGTTGAATTGCGAATCACGCGATCCGGATGGACGATCCCCGTAACCGATAGACCGTACTTAGGCTCGGCGTCCTTCACCGTGTGCCCCCCGATAACATCGATTCCCGCCTCCCGCGCTTTCTCGCTGCCGCCGAGAAGGATGGCATGCAGAATCGCGGGATCGAGAGTTTCGGGGAACGCCGCAATCGCAAGTGCGCTGACCGGCTTTGCGCCCATTGCGTACACGTCGGAAAGCGCATTTGCGGCCGCGATCGCACCAAACGTGTGCGGATCGTCGACGATGGGCGTGAAAAAATCGAGCGTTTGCACGAGTGCCAACGTTTCGTTTATGCGATAAACCCCGGCGTCGTCAGACGTTGAAGTGCCGACGAGTACGGCGGGATCTTCGATCTTGGGAAGCTCGCGCAGGACCTGCGCGAGGACGTTCGCGTCCACCTTAGACGCTCAACCCGCGCATGCGGAAAGGTGGGTCAACCGCAGGATGTCGGCCTTCGTCACTTTGCGATTCTTCGGAAAACGCGAACGATGTCCCTTAGGTTAAGCGGCGTAGATTGGAGGTTATTGCGTCGTGAAGCTTCCGATCGTTACCGGAGCGCAGAACCCGGGACCATTCGCGAGTTGCACGGTAAAGTTTTGACCGGACGGCAACGTGGCAAACGAGGACGAATAGTAGAAATCCGAGGGAAACGGGTGAGGGCCGCTTGGGTCGGGTACGAGCGATAGCGCGCCGCCGGTGATTGGTCCGTAGCCTCCTTGAAGGACGACGTTCCAGGCGCCGTACGTTTGATACAACTGATTCGCGTTTCCGTTGGCGACGATCGTTATCGTGCCGGTATTCGTCGGAACGCCGAACGCATTCGGCGTTGGGTTCGCGAGTTGCACGTTGGTTCCGGGATTGCACGGAGGGCTATATCCACCGCCGGGCGGATTATACGAGGAACCGGAGCCGCCGCTGCATGCGTTGAGCGCGCCCGCGCACGCGGAAACGAGGAGCAATCGCGAAAGCGGTCGCCGGGAGTGGAGTCGCACGTTGGTTGTCTCCTTCTAACCAACAAAACGAACGCGCTCGCAACTTCGTTCCCGCTCGGCTCGGGGCATTGGGACGGCTAAGCGTTCGCCCGAATTGACGCGGCAAAAGCGTCGACGTCCGATTCCGTCGTCGCCCAATGCGTCATCCAGCGCGCTTCCGGCAAACGTTCGTCGAAGAGGTAGAAGAAGAATTCTTTGGCTATGCGGTCAAGTGCGACGCGTTCCATCGTCGCGAAGATTGCGTTGCATCGCGCATCGCGAGTGACGCGCAGGCCCGGAACATCTTGGATTTGCGCGAGGAGGCGAGCGGTCATGGCATTGGCGTGCGAAGCGTAACGCAACCAAAGATCGCCCGTGAGCAAAGCGTCGAATTGAGCGGAGATGTAGCGCATTTTTGAAGCCAATTGCATTGCTTGCTTGCGGGCGAACGGCGCCGCGACGGCGGCGAGGTCGGGGTTGAAGAAGCATATCGCCTCGCCGAGCATCAAGCCGTTTTTCGTTCCGCCGAAGGACAGGATATCGACACCCAAATCTTTTGTCAGCGCGCGTGGGGTCGTTCCTAGCGCGGCGGCAGCGTTTGAAATCCGCGCGCCGTCAACGTGAAAGATGAGCCCGTGGTCGTGTGCGAAGGAGCAGAGTTCGCGCACTTCACGGCGTTCGTAGACGCCGCCGTATTCGGTGGACTGCGAAATGGAAATGACCCGCGGCTTGGAGTGGTGCTCTTCCTCGCCGGCGTGCACGTGCGGTTCGAGATCGGCGACGGTGAGTTTTCCGTCGCGGGTCGGGATGGGGATCATTTTCGAGCCGGTAAAGCGCTCGAACGCGCCGCATTCATCCGTTTGCAGGTGCGCGGTTGCCGGGCACAGGACGGACTCCCAGGGTTTCACGACGCAACTCAACGCGACGACGTTTGCACCCGTTCCGTTGAATGCAAAGAAAACGTCGGTTTCGGCTCCGAAATGCGCCCGGAACTTTTCGATTGCTTGCGCGGTTCGATCGTCCCGGCCGTAGCCGATTGCGTCGCCGCGATTCTCGTCCGCGATCGCCTGCATGATTTCCGGCGCCACGGGCGCGTTGTTGTCGCTCGCAAAGCTACGCATATATGGTCGTGCGGGCAGGTCGTTCATGTAGAATAAGTTACCAGCCATGGATATCGGCACCTACCGGGACCTGAGCGCGCGTTGGAAATCGATGCGCGCAACCCACGACGTAACCGTTCGCGAAGTCGCGTGCGTCGGCGCGCCGAGAACGTTGCTCTGCGTAGAAATTGGCGACCGGACGCAATCACAAATAACGATCGCCGCGGGCGTGCACGGCGACGAGCCGACGGGGCCCCTCGCGTTGCTTCATTTGGTCGAAAACCGTCTCGTGGACCCGCGTTACGCCTACCGTCTATGGCCCTGCCTCAATCCCACCGGGTACGACGCCGGAACGCGCGAGAGCATCGACGGTATTGACATTCGTCGCACCTTCGGCCGGGGTGGATCGTCGCCTGAAGCTAAGGCAGTCATCATGGCCAACCGCGATCTCAAATTCGTCCTGGCAATCGATATTCACGAGAACTGCGAGGGGGAAACCTGCGGCGAGGCCGGACTGACGTTCACGTCGCTACTTGCGCGCAATGCCGCCGCGCGCGCGGTGGTTTGCGAGCACGCCGAGGCCGTGCAAGCGGCGATCGCGCAAATGATGATTCCGGAGTAGCTCGAACCAGATCACCTATGGCAGAGCGCGATCAACTCGAAGTCGATGTCCTTTTTGTCGGTGCGGGTCCGGCTAGTTTAGCGGGCGCGATTCGGCTCGGACAGCTCGCGAAGGCCGCCGGCAAAGGCTTGGAGATTCTAGTTATCGAGAAAGCCGCGGAAATAGGGAATCACGGCCTATCCGGTGCGGTGATGGATCCACGCGCCATCGACGAATTGATACCGCAGTGGAAAGACCTCGGCGCTCCGGTCGAAGCGCCGGTCGGTCGCGACGAGCTGTGGTTGCTCACCGCGGGCGGTAAGATCAAGGCGCCGTTTACGCCGCCGCCGCTGCAGAATCGCGGCAAATACGTTGCGTCGCTGCAAAAGGTCACGAAGTGGCTTGCCGCGCAGGCAGAAGAACTCGGCGTACAGGTTTTCGGCGAATTCCCGGGCCAGGAACTCTTGTGGGAAGGCGAACGCGTCGTCGGAGTCCGTACCGGAGATAAAGGCGTCGATCATCTCGGAAATCCGAAAGCCAACTACGAGCCTGGGGCAGACCTTCTGGCGAAGATCGTTATCTTGGGCGAAGGGCCGCGCGGAACGCTCGTAAAGCAGGCCGTACCGCGGCTGAATCTCGACGAAGGCAAACAGCCGCAAGTTTACGCCGCCGGCATCAAGGAATTATGGCAACTCCCCGACGACCGCTTCGCAGCGGGTACGGTGATTCACACGCTTGGCTATCCACTGCCCGCAGAAACGTTCGGCGGCGGTTTCATCTACGGCATGGCCGACAACATCCTCGACATCGGCCACGTTACCGGATTGGATTATAAGAATCCGACGACGGACCCGCACAATGAATTACAGCGAATGAAAGAGCATCCCGAGATTCGTAAGATGCTCGAGGGCGGCAAAATGATTCGCTATGGCGCAAAAGCGATTCCCGAAGGCGGCTTTTTTGCAATGCTGCGCCCGTACGCCGACGGGCTGATGATCGTCGGCGATTCCGCGGGTTTCCTCAACGGCATGCGCCTCAAAGGCATCCATCTCTCGATGAAATCCGGCATGATGGCGGCGGAAACGGCGTGGGATGCGTTGGCCGCCGAAAAATACGATAGCGCAACGCTCGCTGCCTACGAGGAACGCTTCCGCAACTCTTGGGCATACGGCGAAATGCGAAGCTCGCGCAATTTCCACCAAGGATTCAAAAACGGCGTCGTTGCCGGCATCGTCAACGCCGGACTGTCGACGTTCCTGGGCGGAAACGGGTTTGGACTCATCGATAAATTACCGTCGGAGCCGGGTTACGAACGCATGCAGAAGGCCGGCTTCAAGCCCAAGGAAACGCCGCGCGCGAAAATCGACAACGTTTTCACGTTCGATAAGCTCACCGACGTCTACAACTCGGGAACGATCCACGATGAGGATCAACCCTGCCATCTGCACGTTGCGGATACGAATATCTGTAGAGACCGCTGCACGGTCGAGTACGGAAATCCGTGCGCGTATTTTTGTCCCGCAAAAGTTTACGAGCCGATGTTTGAAAAGACGAACGACCACTTTGAAGGGCG
>JBDTFK010000191.1:0-3715 GCA_039937995.1 Vulcanimicrobiaceae bacterium
AGCCCGCCGCTACATCGAGCGCGCCGCAAGCCCCGGCCGCCGGGATCGTTCACGCAAGTCCCGCCATCAGGCGATTCGCACGCGAGCTCGGCGTCGCACTCTCCGGAGTCACCGGCAGCGGGCCCAATGGGCGCGTGACTCGCGACGACGTGCAGCGCTGGGTAAAATCGACGCTCTCGGCGGGAGTGCCGCAGGCCGGCACGCCGGGACTGCCGGCGTGGCCGAAGGTTGATTTCGCGCAATTCGGGGAAATCGAACGCAAGCCGCTACCGCGACTAAAGAAATTCTCCGGCCCTAACTTGCTTCGCAATTGGGTACGGATTCCACACATCACGAATTACGACGAAGCGGACATCACGCAGCTCGAAGCGTTCCGGAACGAGATCAACGCCGAAGCGGGTAAGCAAACCGGCGTCAAGATAACGATGCTCGCGTTTCTCATCAAAGCATCGGTTGCCGCACTCAAGCGGTTTCCGGAATTTAACGCCTCACTCGAGGGCGAAGACCTCGTGTACAAGCGCTACTACAACATCGGCTTCGCCGCGGATACGCCGGGAGGGCTCGTCGTGCCCGTGCTCAGGGACGCGGCCGCAAAAGGCTTGACGGATATCGCGCGCGAGACGTCCGAACTCGCCGCCAAGGCACGCGCTGGGAAACTCGGCACGAGCGATATGCAGGGCGGCACCTTCACGATTTCATCGATCGGTGGAATCGGCGGGACGCAATTCACGCAGATCGTCAACGCGCCGGAGGTTGCGATTCTCGGCGCTACGCGCTCGAGTACGAAACCCGTGTGGGACGGAAACGCGTTCGTACCGCGGCTCGTTCTGCCCGTGAGCGTCAGCTACGACCACCGCGTCATCGACGGCGCCGGAGCCGCGCGTTTCCTCGTCTATCTTACGTCGTTGCTGCACGACTTCAAACGTATCTCGCTTTAGGGGACTTCGGCGCCGTAGCGGTCGATCAACGCGGCAGCATGTTTGACGATTGCCGCGTGCATTTCGAGCGGGTCGAGCACGCGAACCGAGACGCCCCACGATATGACGGTGTGAAGCGCGATCCGATCGTTCGTGAAGCGAACGCGTAGGACGAGCGGATCGCACGCGTCGACGAGTTCACTCGGCCAGTAGCCTTCCTGCACCATACCGAGCGAATCCGCATCGACGCGAACGATAACCGCGTAACCCGGTGATTGATTTGCGAGCAGATCGCTCGAAATGCGGCGCCAGTGTGCGTCAAGATCGAAATTCTCAGGGCGCACGAAATGGTCGGTGCGCTCGACGATTTCCACGATGCGGTCCACGCGAAAACTGCGGAACCCCGCGTCGGTTTGGGCTACGAGATACCAGACGCCGGCTTTCGAAACCAGCCCAAATGGATCCACCGTTCGCGTCGTTCGGTCGCGCTTGCGGTCTTCGTAAACGAGCTCGATCCGGCGGTCGTCCCAAATCACGCGACGGAGCAGCGACAACTTTTCAACCGGCGCGTCGCGCTGGTTCCATCGGCGTTGATCGATGTGGATTCGCCCGCGCACTTTTTCGGCCGCATTTCGCTGCACGTCCGAAAATGCGCCGCGTAGCTTGTCGAGCGCGCGATCTAATCCGGCGCCGAGACCCAGATCGGAAAGTATCGCCGACCCGGAAACGAAAAGCGCGCGCACTTCGTCTTCACCGAAATTGGTTAGTACTTTGCGATAGCCCTCGGCAAGCACGATGCCGCCCTCAGCTCCGCGCTCCGTATATACGGGGACGCCCGAGGCGCTTAGCGCGTCTACGTCCCGATAGATCGTTCGCTCGGAAACCTCGAGGGACGCTGCGAGTTCGCGCGCCGTGCGGCGTTGCGCCGACTGCAGCATCAGCAGGATCGATACCAGCCGGTCCGATTTCATATCGACTACAAAGCGGCTTTCCCGATTAACGCGCGAGCGCGTTCGTTGTCGTCGGTGCTGATCGCAACAAGAGCCTGCCCGTCCTGACGGCGGACGTGATGCATCGAGCGGATGTTCAAATTTCCATCCGCAAGCTGCCGCGAAAGCTGCGCGAGCGCTCCGGGGCGGTCTTCAATGCATGCGAGAAGCACGTCGTCGGATACGGCGTGATAGTCGCGACCGGTTAGGACTTTGAGGGCCTCGTCTTCGCGCTCGATTTCCATCCGCACGATCGCCGTGCTCTCCTGCGTTTCAACGACGATCTGATCGATGCCGATACCGTTTGCCGCAAGTAACTCGGTGAGTTCGGCAAGAAGGCCTGGACGGTTGGGAACGATTACCCGGATAGTTCGCACGTATTCTCCTCACGTTGCCGCTCCGCAATCATGTCGGCGACAAAGGCGTCGATTTGTTCGCGCGTTACGTTCGGAAGGACGATGACGTGAGAGATCGTCCCGGCGGTTGCGAGTTGCCATTTTGCCCGAACGCCTTCGCTCGCGCGCGGAAAGACCACCGTAATCGCGTTTGGGTTTCTCCAAGCGGCGATACCGGCGTCGCGCAAGCAAGTCTCGAGATAAGCCGCCAAGTCGAGCGAATGAACGAGACGCGCGCGAATCCCGGCAATTCCAAGTTCTTGCAGGCGGTACCACAGCATCAGCGGCGTGATACCGTTACGGGAACCGCTGATCGTCGTGTCGAGGCTTCCGATGTAGTCGATGGCGCGCGCGATTCTTTGAACGTTACGCTTGCGCGCGATGACGACGCCGCACGGCATCGGAGCGCCGAGAAATTTGTGCCCGCTCACGGCGATCGAATCCGCTCCGTCTTCGAAATCGTAGTGCGGGCGCGGGTCGAGAAAGCCGGCATAGCCGCCGGAAAGTGCGGCATCGGAATGAATGTAACGGTTATGAATCGCGAGTTCGTCCATGATTTCCGCAATGCGGCTCACGTCGTCTCGAGCTTCCGTCATCGTCGTCCCGATGTTGGCGAAGACGATCGGCGGAAGGTCGCGATGAATTTTTAGCGTCTCCCGCAAGTCCTCGTAGTCGATCTCTCCGCTAGCCTGCGAGCGGATCGTGATGTGGCGCATGTTGAGAAAGTGCAGGTTCTTAGCGACGCTGTAGTGCGTCTGCTCCGAATAGTACACCATCCCGCCGGGAAAGAGTTCGCGCGCCAGATAGAGGCCGTAGAGATTTCCCTCGGTGCCGCCGTTCGTGACGTAACCCCACCAGTCGTCCTTCGGCGCACGGAACAGGTCGGCAAAAAATTCGACGACTTCGCGTTCGAACTCGCGCGTTTCGACGCGATACGTTCCCTCGCCGAATGGGTCGCCGACGTTGTTTACCGGGAATCTCAGAAAACGGTCGAGGGCATCGTAATCGAAGTCTTTTGCCGCCGGATAGCCGAGCGATACCTCGCTCGCGCTGCGCATTCGCTCGAACAGCGCGTCGAGACGGGAGCGATCATGAGCATCGAGCATAATCCTACGCCGTTTGCAATTTCGCAGCCATCCACCAATTCCTCGACAAGACGCGACCCGCGATTCGGCCGACTACGGCTCCGACGACGACTCCGAAGTTCATTTAAGCTCGCGCGCGCAACTGCCGAAGGACGTATTGGAGTATTCCGCCGTGTCGGTAGTATTCTGCCTCATCGGGTGTATCGATACGAACGAGCGCCTTGAACTGCAGCGCCTTGCCCGTTTTCGCGTCGCTTGCTTTGACGTTCGCGTGCATGCGAGGCGCAATCCCATCCGAAATGCCCGTAATCTCGAATATTTCTTCGCCG
>JBDTFK010000192.1:0-5705 GCA_039937995.1 Vulcanimicrobiaceae bacterium
CTTTAACCAACAACTGCGTTTCAGATAGTCGGGTGACCGTTACCGTGATAGTTTGATTAGGCATAATGATTCGTTCACGAGCACCTGTTGCCGAAATCGAATCAACCACCCTCGTACTGTGAGCCAATAAATCCACAACACTGGCTCGTGTACTTGCTGCGTCCGTTGAAATGGTGTTTGCTTGTGGTGTAACTGTAGAGCTACCTGGGGAGCACGCACTAAGTAGCATTGCTGCCACTATGCTCATAGATATAGTTTTCAATTGAGTTTTCTTCAAAGTTTACTTAGTGAACCTATTACTTGCCGTTTCCGCGCGCTTCTTTTTCACGCAATTATGGCGTTCCACTTCGTCTTTAGTTAATGACTATTCAATTTTTAATTAACCTCCCCGTAGAAATGATGAGTAGATATTCCATCCTCGTCGTCATCATCTTCGTCCTCGTCCCAATTATGGCGTCATCAACCGTTGCAATGCCGCAATTCCGGTATTTGTTTCCGCTTGAATTTGGTCGTAGGCGGCCACTTCGGCGACTGTCGGGCGTTGATAGGCGTTTTCAAGTGAATTCCCGAGGAACGCGAGTTGCTCGCGCAACTTTGTCGGTTTCACGACGTCGCCTTCGTCGGAGTGGATGTCCATTTGAATGAGCGAGCCGATTTCGGAATCGAGCGCGGCACGTTTTTCGCTCGAGAGATGAGGCCGTGCCGCCATTGCAGCGATAATTGCCTTATCGAGTGAATCGATCGCCGTGTGTATCTTCATTTCCAGTGCGAGGCGCGCTGCCAAGTCGCCCTCGGCCGGATGCACGCGAGGATCCAGACGCACCTCGAGCGGCTGCGTCATCTCGGCGTTTCCATATTTCAACACGGCTTTGTACGAACCGGGCAGGATAGTCGGGCCGTCGGCGGTGTCGGGAAAGTCATCGGTCGGTGAAATGCGGAAGCCGGGGACGTCCGTTGCCGGCGGGTAGAGCATGTCCCACTGAAATGCGTTCATACCGGGAGTTACGGTCGTTGCTTCCTTGATGTCACGCGCGCGATTCTGTATTGCGTCGAGCTCCGCTTGTTGTGCGTCCGTAAGCTCCTTTTCTTTTTTCTTTGCCTTCGGATGCATCGTAAAACTGCGAATCGTCGCGCCGTTCGCATCTTCAAACGAGAGCGTCATCGGCGTCTTTCCGTCGTATCCTTTCGGCACGCGTAAGAATACGGTCGCGCCGTATGGTGGGTTTTGCCCCGCCGTGCCAAATGCTTGACCGCCGTACGCATGTGTGATCCAAGCCGGTTCGATTGGGAAGAGATGCGCTTGTGTCTCGCCCGGCGCGGGGTTGCGGGCGAGGTCTTCGAGCAACGTCAGATTATCCAAAATCCAAAACGCCCGCCCGTGGGTCGCAATGGCGAGTTCACCCTGTCTCGCGTCGATTTGCATGTCGCGGACTTGAACCCCGGGAAGGTTTAGCGTAAGGGGCAGCCAGCGTCCGCCGCCGTCAAGGCTGACGTACGCGGTATTGCGCGTTCCTGCGAAGAGTACTTGCGGCTCGCGCGGGTCTTCGCGCACGACGAGCGCGTATTGATCCGCCGGCAAGCCGTTCGTGATTGCGGTCCAATGTGCGCCGTAGTCGGTGGTTTTATAGATATACGGGTGGAAATCGTCCCACATAAAACGCGAAGCCGACAGATACGCCGTTCCCGCATCCGCGTGTGACGGATCGATGGTGCTGATCTGCGCCCATTGCGGGAGCGCGGGCGGCGTCACGTCCGTCCAGTTCGCTCCGTGATCGCGCGTGACATGCACGAGTCCGTCCGCGGAACCCGCCCACAGCACATCGGCATTTTTCGGCGACGCAGCGAGCGACGAGATATCGGGGAACGTTTCGGCTCCCGTCTGATCGTTCATAATCGGACCGCCGGTGGTGCCTTCGGTGCTCTTGTCGTTACGCGTGAGATCGGGACTTAAAATCTTCCACGTCTGCCCGTGATCGAGGCTTGAAAAGACTACCTGAGACCCAACGAGCAATTCGCTTGGATTGCCTTCCGAGAAAAAGATCGGATGCGTCCATCCGAAACGATACTCGTTTTCCGCTGACGACGTGCCCGCTTTGTAGCGCGGCCACGGGCTTACGTTTTTCTGTTCGCCGATGCGATTGTCGAGCCGCGCCATCGACGAATAGTATCCGCTGCCGTACGTTATGTCGGGCGCACCCGGTTCGGGCGCTACCCACGTGCTTTCACCCAGGGCAACCGGACGCCACTCGCCCCATGGAATTTGCCCGTAGATCGACGAGCTTGGACCTTCATAGGCTCCGTCGTCCTGCATCGCGCCGTACACGTGGAACGGGAATTGTCCGTCGAGTGCAATCTTGTAGAACTGGCCCGTCGGCTGATTCACATTGCCGCTCCAGCTCTTTCCGCCGTCGTTCGAAACGATCGCCCCGCCGTCGTTGCCTTCGAGCAGCAAATCGGTGTTGCGCGGATTCACCCAAAGAATATGATGGTCGCCATGCGCGGCCGTTTTCGTGATCGACGTCCACGACGCCCCGCTATCGGTTGTTTTATACATCGCATCGACGTTGGGGACGTACGCGACCTTGGGGTGCACGGGGTCGGCGAGAATTGCCGTGTAATAATACGCGCGCTGGCGCAGCTTCATCTCACTATTGACGCGCTTCCACGTTGCCCCCGCGTCGTCGGATCGGTAAACGCCGCCCTCGTTTGCTTGCACGATTGCGTAAACGATGTGGGAGTTGGCCGGGGATACGGAGACGCCCATTTTGCCGAGGGTTCCCGCGGGAAAACCGGGATTGTGCGAAAGATTCGTCCAGTGCCCACCGCCATCGGTCGATTTATACAATCCGCTGCCCGGGCCGCCGCTCGTGAGTTTCCACGGCACGCGCTGCGCTTGCCACATTGCCGCGTAGAGAACGCGAGAATTCTGCCGGTCCATGGAGATCGCAACCGCACCCGTATTGCTATCGACGAACAACATTTTCTTCCACGACTTGCCGCCGTCGGTCGTCTTAAAAACGCCGCGCTCGGTATTGGCTTTGAACACGTGGCCCATCGACCCGACGTACACGGTGTTTGGATCGCGCGGATCGATCACCAGCGCCATCGTGCTGTGCGTATCGCGCAGTCCGGCGTATTTCCACGTCTTACCCGCGTCGGTCGACTTGTAGACTCCGGTTCCGGTATCCACGTCGCCGCGAATATCTGATTCGCCGGTTCCGGCGTAGATAATTTTCGGATTCGACGGAGCCACGGCGAGCGCGCCGATCGACGTCGCATCGCCCGGCAACTGACCGTCGCTGATATTGTCCCAGGTTTGGCCGTAATTTGTGCTTTTCCAAATGCCGCCCTGGACGCCGCCCATGTAAAACAGATTCGGTTCGCTCGGCACGCCGGCTACCGCCACGACGCGCCCAGCCAAGTACGGACCGATACTCCGCCATTGAAGTTTCGAGATGGCCTTTTCCGCCGGGCTCCGGCTTGGCGCGGCCTGCAACGAAAGCGGCGCAACGGCAAACGATACCGTGATCAGGGCGGCAAGAAGTCGCTTCATAACCGACCCCTTGGACGCTCGAACAACATTTCCCCAGGTCCGGTTCTGCTTTTGTCGCCCAGGGTCGTTGGAAACGCAAAGGAAACGCTCCGCGTTCGCGGAGCGAAATCGAACCCGATCTTCAAAACCCGGTCTACGTAGAAACGGTATTACGGTGTTGGATATAGGATGCGCAGGTCGTAATGTAGCGCAGTCGCGTTACGATAAGACCGCGCTAAGGCTAGGCGCTGAGGTTGAGAAAGTCCATCGCGCCGACCGGCAGCGGGCGGGCGAAGTGGAAGCCTTGCATGATTTCGCAGCCGAGCGTTCGCAAGATGTCGAGCTGATGCACGTGTTCGACGCCCTCGCCTACGACCGTCATCTCGCAACTCTTTGCGACGGCTAAAATGGCCGTAACGACCGCGCGATCGACTTCGCGACCGGGAAGGTCTTTGATGAAGCAGCGGTCGATTTTGAGCACGTCGACCGGGAAGGACTTGAGCCTGCCGAGCGAGCTGTATCCGGTGCCGAAATCGTCGATGACGATTTTGACGCCGCGGGCGCGCAATGCAACGATCATATCGACGATCGCCTCAACATCGGTCATGATTCCCGTCTCGGTTATTTCGAGCCACAACGACGTCGGCGGCAGACCGCTCAGACTCAACGCGCGATACACGCTCTGCAAAAACATCTTGCTATCGAGCTGCCGCGCCGAAACGTTGATCGATACGGGAATGTCGAAACCGAGATCGTGCCAGCGTCGCGCTTCGCGGCAAGCGGAATCGAGAATCAGCAGGCCGATCGGAACGATCAATCCCGTTTGTTCGGCGACGGGGATGAAATCGTCGGGAAAAATGAGCCCGCGGATCGGGTCTTTCCAACGCACGAGCGCTTCGAGCGCCACCGTGGTGCCGCCGGGCACGTTCACCATCGGTTGGTAATGCAGTTCAAAACGGCGCCTGGCAACGGCCTTTCGCAACTCGGGCTCCATAAGAGCCGCGTCCGAAAGCGGTTCACGTTCTGCGCGCGCGAACATCTCCCACACGATCTATGCGGGCCTAGCGAGCCAGCTCTGTGAATACGACGACGCGCGTTTCGTTGCGTCCGCGAGGTGCAGTTCGGCGTTCGTGAGACGCGCGACGGCTCGGGCTGTTTTGGCGGCGCGCCAGTTGAATCCGAGCGAATCCCACACGCGAAGTGCGGTTTGCAAGTGCAGCAGGCCCTCGGATACGTTACCGTTCGCTCCTGCGACGACGCCGAAGGCATCGCTCTCGTAAGCTTGCCAGCGCCGCAAATTCGCACTTGCGACGAGCAACGGATTCATCGGTTTGCGGATCATTTTATACCGGCGGATCATCGCCGCGGCGCGCTTGGGATCGAATGAAGCGGCCAGTTCCGCGCCCCAAAGGAGCGCGTAGCGGTCTTCGCCTTCGGTCGCGTTCCAATCGACTTTCGCGCACAGTTGATCGGCCTCGTCGAATCGTTCGCGCGCGGAAACTTTTTCGCCGATCGAGGCAAATAAGAACGAACGGTCGAGGATGACTTCGATGCGCCGCGGGATCGACGGGGCATGCCCTTCAGCTTCGCGCAGGTCGCGGAACGCCGCGATTTCGTTGCCTTCGAGTGCTTCACTCCAACCGAGAGCGCGATAGACGTTGTATGCCCATCCCGGCATTTCGGAATTCCAGCGCAGTTGCGTCGCGTGCTCGCGGACGAGTTTGGCGACATCAGGCCGGCGGACTTCGGGAATGATCGAGGCGAGGTTGTTGAGGAGCGAACCTTCGGCCCAAACGTGCTGTTGTGGGGACGCGCCGAGAACGTCGAGACCGCGTTTCAATAGGGCGATCTGGTTTTCGTAGCGCTCGTGGACGCCTTCCACCATCGAGAGCAACTCGTAGGTAAATGCGAGTGAAATTGCAGGGTGATACGGGTTGGAATCGAGTTCCCCGGCGGGGTGTTCCGAGATCGATTGGCGCGCGATCGCTTCGGTCTCTTCGAGGTCTTTGCTGCTCCACGCGGAGAGCGCTACGTAGAAGTTCAGCTCCGCTTTTAATCCGGGGGCGGCGATGCCGCTGGAAAGGCTTCGAGCCTCCACCCACGCTTCGTTTGCGCCCTCGGCGTCGCCCTGACGGTCGAGGATGGTGCCGAGTAGCGTATAGTACTGGGCGCG
>JBDTFK010000193.1:0-5491 GCA_039937995.1 Vulcanimicrobiaceae bacterium
CCCCGTCAAATGGAATGGTCGGGTTGCCCTTCCCAGGCTCTTTCATCTTCGTGTGGTATGCTCGTTGCATGCTGAGTCGTATGGCCGCCAAGGTGCGGTCTTTCTTTGTGACGGTCAACTGGGGCACATCCGTCGGCCTCATCGTCATCCATCTCGGAGCGCTCGCCGCGCTCTTCCCCGCGATGTTTACATGGAAAGCATTGATCACCATGATCGTGCTGTGCATCCTCACGTCTGCGATCGGAATCTCGCTATGTTTCCATCGATCGCTCACGCATCGTGGACTCAAGTTGGTTAAACCGCTCGAATATGCGACCGCGTTTCTCGGAACGCTGTCGCTGCAAGGCGGCCCGATTACATGGGTCGCGACGCATCGCCAACACCACGCATCCACGGATGCCGCCGGCGATCCGCACGGCGCCGACCGCGGGTTTCTGTGGTCGCACTGCGCGTGGCTTTTCGCTGCGAATCAAAACGTTCCGACGGCTGAAAATCGCCGCCGACTCGCCCTCGATCTCTCGAGTGACCCGTTCTACCGTTTCCTCGACGCCGCAAGCGTTTTTTTGCAAATCGGACTTGCCGTCGCGCTCTTTCTCTTCGGCGGGTGGCCGTGCGTCGTGTGGGGCATTTTCGTGCGGCTCGTGTTGATGTATCACTCTACATGGCTGGTCAACTCGGCCTCGCACATGTTTGGGTACCGCTCCTATAAAACGAACGACCTTTCAAGAAATAATTGGTGGGTTGCGATTCTTTCGTGGGGCGAAGGCTGGCACAACAATCATCACGCATTTCAATTTTCGGCTCGTCACGGCTTACGCTGGTTCGAGTTCGATCCGGTTTGGCTCGTGATTAAGGGACTCGCCGTGCTAAAGCTCGCGCGCGAGATTAAAGTCCCGACGATTGAAATGCGGCAGCGCATGCGCCTTGACTATCGAAGTTAGCATCTGTTTCCCGAGTAACCGCGCTTAAGCGTGGGGATAACGGCTGCATGACACAACGTCAGGCAGTCGTTTTTGCTTACGGAGGGTCGCGGCGGGGGAAAGAAGCCTACGAAGCGATCCCTCCCATGCTTCTTGCTCGTAAAATCGAGGTTCTCGACGTCCGGCTGGAGCCGACGCACAAGGCGCTTTGCAAGAACGTAAAGCGTGCGATAAAGGGGGGAGCGAAGCTGATCGTCGTTTGCGGTGGCGACGGTTCGCAGACGCACGTCGTGCCGTTTTTCGCGAAAAAATCGTGCGTGCTCGGCGTCGTGCCGGCTGGAACCGGTAACAGCTTTGCCTTGGGGCTGGGCATCCCGGATTCGTTCGAAGCAGCTGCCGATGCAATCGCGTACGGCGACGAGGCTCGGGTCGATCTCGGTACGATAAACGGCACCTACTTCGCGAATTTCGTTTCCATCGGGTTGCCGGCGCAAGTTGCCGCGGATACGCCGCGTTCGTTGAAAAGCGTCGCCGGCGCGCTCGCCTACGGAATTGCCGGTGTCGTGCCGCTGATGACGCACAAAGCGTTCCGCGCCGATTTCCGTTGGAACGGCCACCGCGTGCGGGTAAGAACGCACCAAATCATCATCGCGAACGGCCGCTTCTACGGACACCAACCGCTCGCGGAAGATGCTTCGCTCGTTGATGGGCGTTTGACGGTTTATGTGCGCGATTCTACCAGCCGTCTCGACTTGCTGCAAAGTTACGCCGCTCTCTTACGAGGCGATTCTCAAACGCTCAAAGGCGTGCACCTATGGTCGACCGCCGACACTGTTTCGCTACGCACGAAAGCAAGAGCGCCCGTTGCCGTTGACGGCTCGCTGCTTTGCAAAACCCCGGTACGCGTGGGCGTTGCACGCAAAGCGCTGCGCGTGATGGTTCCGTCGCTCTCCGGGCTCCCCGCGTGACGCTCGCGCTCGAATCCCGCCTCTGGCTTGCAAGCGTCGCGTGCCTTTTTGCGTGCTTCATTCTCGGCTATATCGCTTCAAATGCGGCAACGTTGTGGCGAATCGACATTGAAGCCGCAGCGCTGCGTGGAACCGGAGTACCGCTCGCCGCGCTCTTCACGCTTAGCGGTCGCGCGTTTCCGCTATGCTGTATCGCACTCGTAGGAATCGGCGTTACGACGCTCACGCGAACCGGTTGGAAGATTGCGATTGCAATCGCCGTTACGCAACTGCTTTCGCAGGGCGGAGCGGAGTTCGCGAAACGTCTCTTTGCGCGCACTAGGCCGGACGCTTGGCTCGTAAAAAGGGAGTTCGGATTCTCGTTTCCAAGCGGGCACGCAACGACGGCCGTCGTGTTTTACGCATCGTGGGCCGTCCTGGTTTGGGTATCGCAGTTGCGAGGTGACGTAAAGGTCGCCCTCGTCGCTCTGATCGCGATTTGGGCGGCCGGAATCGATTGGTCTCGCATTGCGCTCGGCGCGCACTATCCAACCGACGTTGCCGGCGGGACGCTCTTCGGCTCGGCATGTGCTTTTGCGATGTGGGCGCTCCTCGTCCGTACCGCGGTCGTGGTGTGAGTTTCGAAGAATGCCGCGTCTCGCGGTAGGTGATTTCGTCGAGGCCGCAGGACTCGTATCCGTATGACCGTTAAACGAGGCCGCACTTCTGCGGCAGACCACACGCCGGCGGTGCGCGCCGGTTCGCCTGCGCCGGAAATCGAGCTGGACAGCCACCTCGGCACAAAATTCCGGCTGTCGGACCTTCGGGAAAAACAGAACGCCGTTGTCGTGTTTTACCCGTTTGCATTCACCGGGGTTTGAAGTAGCCAAATGCCCGGGCTCGAGCGCAACCTCGAGCGTTTCATCGGGCTCGATACCCAAGTCTTGGGTATCTCGATCGATTCCACACACGCAAATAAGGCCTGGGCCGAATCTCTGGGCGGATTTCACTACCCGCTCCTAAGTGACTTTTGGCCGCACGGTGACGTAGCAAGCCGGTACGGGGTGCTGCGAGACGGCGGCTTTTCGGAGCGCGCGGTTTTTATTATCGACAAGGCAGGCATCGTGCGCTACGTCGACGTCCACGACATCGGAGAAGAACCGGATCCGGAACAGATCTTTGAAGAGCTTCAAAAACTGTAGCTCCGCTGGACTTTGAAGATCTTCCGGCTCGGTGAATCGGCGATCGTTTTGAGCGAGGACCCACCGGCCTCGCTCAGCGTGCAGCGTAGGATTTGGAGCGTTGCGCGGGCCGCTCGCGGGTGGACGGATGTCGATGACGTCGTACCGGGTATGAACAACGTTACGCTCTTCGCCCGTTCCCATGACGACTTCGGGAGCCTCGAGGAGCGGCTCCGCGACGCATGGGAGACGGCAGTGGAATGCGAGGAAACGCAAACTCCGGAAATCGAGATTCCGGTCCGCTACGGTGGCGCTGAAGGTCCCGATCTCGCTTTTGTGTCGGACTCGACCGGGCTGACGGAAAAAGAAGTTGTAGAGGCGCATTCCGGCGCGGTATACGTGGTGTACTTCATGGGATTTCAACCGGGATTCGCGTATTTGGGCGGCCTCGACAAACGCTTGCACCTGGAGCGGCGCGCGGAGCCGCGCGCCCGCGTGCTCGCCGGCTCGGTTGGAATCGCCGGCGAGCAGACCGGAGTGTATTCTCAGAGCGCGCCGGGAGGCTGGCATATTATCGGTCGCACCGAGACGCGCATGTTCGATCTCTCGCGTGTGCCGGCTTCGCTGCTCGCTCCGGGACGGCGCGTTCGTTTCGTTCGGCGAGCGCAATAGCTGCATGCGCGAACTCGTTGTGGTACGCGCCGGGTTGTTTTCGACCGTTCAAGACCGCGGGCGCTTCGGCTCGCGCTCGCAAGGCGTCGCGCAATGCGGAGCGATGGACGACGTTGCGTACGCGGTCGCAAATAGGGCCGTGGGAAACCCGGAAAATGCACCCGCAATCGAAGTGACGCTTGGGGGCGCGAAGTTCCGGTTCGAAACAGACGCGCGGTTCGCGCTTTGTGGCGGCGATGCCGACGCGGATATCGATGGAGAGCGCGTACCGGCATGGAGTTCGTGCGTCGCTCGCGCAGGTCAAACGCTCACCTTGCCGACCTCCGCCAATCGCATGCGGACCGTCCTTTGCGTGGACGGGGGAATCGACGTGCCGAAGATCCTCGGCTCGCGCAGCACCGACACCACCGCGGGCTTCGGCGGATACGAAGGACGGCCGTTGCGCGATGGCGATCGAATTGCGATCGGCGAAGCGTTGCCGAAACGTTTCGGAGATACTCGCTTTCGCCTGAAACCGCCGCAATGGGATTTTGACGCGCGCGCAGTCGGCGTTCTCGAAGGTTCGGAATACTGTGATTTCTCCGCGGAGGCGCGCGCGATATTTTGGAATACCGAATGGACGATATCCTCGCAGAGCAACCGGATGGGCTATCGTCTCGACGGCCCTGCGGTCGTGTGCCGGCAGAGTGAGCGACCGATGCTCTCGCACGCGGTGTTCCCCGGGGTGGTTCAGGTGCCGCCTTCGGGCCGGCCGATCGTATTGCTGCGCGACGCGCAAACGACCGGCGGCTATCCGAAGATCGGCGTGGTCGTTGGCGCGCACGTGCGGGCGGTTTCACAACTGCGCCCCGGTGCGACGTTGCGTTTCAGGCCGTTCTCGCTTGCCGACGCGCAATATGCGGAGCGCCGGTTGAGCGAATATGTCGATTCCATGTATCGCGCGATTGAATCCCGGCCAATCCAAACGTGAACGCCGTCGACTTAAACGCCGACCTCGGCGAAGGTTACGGCAACGACGCGGCGCTGATGGAGATCGTCACTTCGGCGAACGTGGCGTGCGGTTGGCACGCCGGTGACGAGCAAACGATGCGCGACGTTGTGCGTCTCGCGCTGCACTTCGGCGTTGCTATCGGCGCTCATCCGTCGTATCCGGACCGGGCGAACTTCGGCCGGTCGCCGATGCCGCGCTCGGCGGACGACGTCTACAGCGACGTTAGCGAGCAAATCCGAATTCTTGCCGCGGTCGCCGCGGCCGAGGGCGGCGCGTTGCATCACGTGAAGGCGCACGGCGCATTGTACAACGCGGCGGCTCGCGACCGCGTCGTGGCCGGTGCGATAGCGCGCGCGGTTCGCGATTTCGATTCAACGCTTCTGGTATACGGCTTAGCGGGAAGCGAAATAACCGGCGCTTGCCGCGACCTCGGATTGCGCGCCGTTGAGGAGATTTTCGCGGACAGACGCTATACGATTGCCGGGGCCCTGGTGCCCCGTGAAGAGCCGGGCGCGCTCATTCACGACGCAAAAGAATCGGTCGCGCAGACGCTCTCGATGATCCGGCGCGGAATCGGCGAAACCGTTTGCGTCCACGGCGACACGCCGCAAGCCGTTGCACTAGCACGCGCACTTCGCTCGCATCTCGCGACGGCGGGAATTGCCCTGTCTCGCGCCGGCTAAGAAATAACCGTCACAAATTGACGGTTTGCTCGCGAGACCGGGAAAATCCGGTCCCCGGCAGAGAAGCATCCCCAAATGAAATATTGGTTCGCGAGCA
>JBDTFK010000194.1:0-3286 GCA_039937995.1 Vulcanimicrobiaceae bacterium
CTTCTAGGCAGGCGAGCCCTCGGCGGAGGGTGGCAGACGCCCGCTATGACGAAGGTCCTCGCCATGTGGTCGCCCATATTGCTTGCGCTCGTAGCTGCAGTTAGTTCGCCTTTGCCGACAGCTCCGGCGCATGTCTTCCCCTCCTCGATGGCGCACGCCGTCGACGCGATGGGAATGCGCGTCATGGATGCGGGCCAAAGCCCCGGGATGGCAATCGCCGTGATCGAGGACGGCCGAATCGTCTACGCACGCGGGTTCGGAGTCGCGCAGATCGGCCGGCATGTGAGGTTTGATCCGGAGACACAAACGTACATCGGCGGCGTAAGCGAATCGCTAACGGCTGCCGCTCTCTTGCTGTTACAACAGGACGGGAAGCTCAAACTCGACGACAAGGTTACGCAATTCATTCCAACCCTAACCATCGCGTCCGACGTCACCCTCGCGGAACTTTTGCAGCATACGTCGGGCCTTCCCGACTGCACGCGAATGGTCGGCTTCGCCGATCAAACGCGCAGCGTGAAATCCGACGATCTGCTTGCCGCGCTCAACAAACTTACCCCGCCTATCGGCCCCGGAACGCGGTTTCAGCGAAACATCTGCAACTATTGGCTCGCCGGCCTCGTCGTGGAACGCGCGTCGGGGATTCCGCTTTCGGACTATCTGCAGCAGCATATCTTCATGCCGCTCGTTATGAATCAGACGTTTTACGCGGGCGATAGCGGTATTTCTCCAACGCACGCGTACGGTTACACCGGACAACGCCGGCATTTCATTATGGCACGACCGTGGGATCCCGCGTGGCTCTCCGGCGGCGCGGGCATCGTTACCAACGTTTACGATCTCGCCAAATTCGACATCGGATTTCCCTTGCTCTTGCGCGTCGACGCCGAACGGGACATGTTCACGCCGAGCGACGCGGCGGGCGACGAACATCACGGCCTCGGCTGGGTGATCGATCAGCGCGACGGCAAGCGCTACGTATGGCAAAACGGCGAGATTCCGGGCTATCACGCGATGAACGCGGTTCTTCCCGACGATCACATCGCCGTGATCGTGCTGACCAACACCGATAGTTTTCAAGGCGGTGGAGTCGTCGCGCCGGAAGCGGTTGCCGCGCAGGTGCTCGATATCGTTTTGCCGCCCGCGTCAACGCACGTGGAAAATTCCGTGGTGGAACGCGCGCGTGAATGGCTGGGACGCCTAGCGAATCACGAAATCGACCGGACGCAACTCACAGCGTCGTTCAGCAAGTACCTTACCGACCAGCTCGTGGTAAAAGAAAATTTTGCGGCGCTTGGAAAGCCGCAAACATTGGTACCTATTTCGAGCACGGTGGGAGAGAACGGGGACACGGTGTACGAGTTTCTCGTGCGATTCGCGCGGGATCAGTATCACTACCGGATCACCATCGCGAAGGATGGAAAGATCGACGGGCTCGTCCTCGAGCCGTAGGCGGCGTTAGCCTATTCGTCGCCGTCCGTGATCCGGCGCCCGGTTGCTTCGACGACTTTCCCCAGCATCGTTACCGCTTCGGAACGCGTCGCGTTACTGAACATATAGCGCAAGCGCTCGTCTGTATCCTCAACGATCAGCACGGCGCGACGCCCCGAACGCACGGCCGAGATGAGTGATGAAAGATACGTCTCGTCTTCAGGCGCAAGCACTGATTGCCCATCGTCGCTTGCCGGAACTTCCAGTAACCGCCTCAGTACGGCGTCTATGTCTTGTGGGATTTCCACGGCTTCCTCCATGGCCAATTCTCGTGTTGCAAAAAACGCACCACGCTTGTACCACCCGATGTACATTTTATCGGTCAATAGCATTCACAAGTTCACCTCTGGAACCTTGCATCCACAAAAGGGCAATTATCGTCTTTGCGTCGGCTATTTGACCGTCGCGCACGAGGCTTTGCGCTTTTTCCAGCTCAAAGGAAGCAACCGCTATCCGCTCGTCGTCATCGAGGTTCTGGGGCCCGGCAATCAGACTCGAGGCGTGAAAAAAGTCCATCGTTTCGTTGCAAAATCCGGGGCTAACCGCGATCGAACCCAGGGCGCGGATCGACTGCGCACGGTATCCCGTTTCCTCGCGCAATTCGCGCAAAGCGCCATCGACCGCCGCTTCGCGTTCTTCCGACATTCCGGCGGGGATTTCCCAAAACATCCGGCGCAACGGGTGGCGATACTGGCGCACGAGCACGATGCGATCGTCTTGCGTCGTTGCGATAATCGCAAGCGATCCGCGATGTTCGACAACGTCGATGCGTTGCGATCTTGCATCGGCATACCGCACCTCGTCGACGCGTACGCGGAAGACCCGCCCCTCAAAAACCGTCGCGCTGGTAGTAACCTGCGGAATCTCGTCCATACCGCGCGTTTTAACGGAAAACGTCTCGTGGGCCTCGTATCCACTACTCGTGCAACAACGTTCGTCCGTGCCGGCGGAAATCGGCTGGCTAGCGTACTTTCTGGCGATATTCGCGCTATTGGTTTACACGTTTAACATTTTCGTCGTCCCGCATCACTTCAACGACCGCATCGCCGACGTGCTGGCGGCCGTATTTGCGGCACTTGCGATGATTGCGACGCGCTCCTGGTACGCGCGGCGGCGCTAGGACAAACTCCTAAGGCAATGCCAATTCAGATCGGCGGCCATTCCGATCGCGCCGGGCGCCTTCGCGATCTCCTTACGAGCAGAGGGCGAAGCGATCAGGGACGTTTTGCATTCGAGGGGCCGACGCTTCTCGACGAAGCCCTGAAAAGCGGCGTTGAGATCCTGGAAATATACGCAACCGAACGAGCTCTCCAGGCGCATCCGATCGTTGCCCGCATGGACGCCGGCGGCACCGACGTCTTTCTCATGGACGAGCGGATCGCCGCCAAGACGTCGGATTTAGAAACGCCGACCGGCCTGATTTCCGTGGCGAAAACGCGATTCGCTTCTTTGGGCGAGATCTTCTCCGGCCGGTTGACGCTGATCTTGGCCGATCTCAACGACCCCCGAAACGCCGGAACGCTCCTAAGGTCCGCGGAGGCTTTCGGGGCAACGAGCGTAGTCTTCGGGCGCTTCGGCATCGACCCGTACCATCCAAAGGTCGTACGCGGCTCCATGGGCGCCATTTTCCGCCTCCCGCTCGCCGTGGCGACCGCCGACGAGGTCCAAAACGCCGCTGCGACGCCGGGACCGCTCGTTCTGGGCCTGACCGCCGATGGCGACCCCATACGCCCCGCGGATTTCGCGGGGCCGGTCGCCCTTGTGGTGGGCCACGAGCGCCACGGACTGGGCGCAT
>JBDTFK010000195.1:0-4740 GCA_039937995.1 Vulcanimicrobiaceae bacterium
CCGGCCCCCTGGCGACGATGAGGTTATCACCACCCATCGCACCAAGGAGCCGGTCATGGCATTATCGCACCTCCCCGCCTCGGTGGCCAACGCTTTCCGTCACATCGCCCACTGGCTCGATCGCCGCACGGCGGTCCGCCTGCCACTGCTGATGCTAGGCATCCTCTTCGCCTCCCGCCGCCGCACCGTCACCTCCTGGTTCCGCGCCGCCGGCATCACCGCCGAGTTCCGCCAGAGCTATGTCGCCGTCTGCGCCGTCGGCCGGTCCTTCGAGGACATCGCCATCTCCACCGTCCTGGCCGTCAAGCCTTTGCTCGGCCGCAAACGCCTCCTGCTCGCCATCGACGACACCCACACCTCGCGCTATAGAATTGCGAACGTGATGGTCACGCTCGAGTAGACGGGGATGGCGAGGAAGTCGCCGGCCCGCTCGATGCCGGGTCCGTACGACGAAATGTTGTAGGTGTTCGCGCACGAGCCGTCCTGTAGTGCCTGGTCACCCAAGGAAACGGACACTACGCTGCCGAGCTTTACGCCGAGTTGTTGGGCGATCGAGCCGGCCTTACTGCGCGCCAGAGCGATCGCGAGGCTCCGCGCTTTGGCCTGTTCGCCTCCGCAGTTCTCGGCGCGCAAGGTGATTTGCGTTTCTTGTAAGACGGCGTCCGGAATCGCAACGATCGCCGCACCAACCGTGGCGATTCCCCGGTTGATCACCTCGAGGCTCGGGTTTGCCGCGTCCCCGGAGATCGTCGCGAAGTTCGCGTTTCCGGCAGCTTGAAAATTCGGCGGCAGCTGTATGCTGCTCCGGTCAACGCCCGACCGGACCATCGCATCGACGATGGGTGCGAGCACCTGCGCGTTGTAGATCATCGCGTTCGATCGGCTCCCGAGGCGCAGCGTTACGCGGGCGGAGGTCGCGGTTACATGCTCGACACCCGACGCCGACACCGTGATGCCGGGACCGTGCTGCGGGAAGTTCGGCGCGGGGGCGGGAGGGCGGGCGACGGTTTGCGCTTTCGCTGCGGATGCAAGCGGCAAGAGCGCGACCAGAAGGGTGGCTATGAACGCTCGCTTCATTCCGCCTTAGTTGCAGGGCAAGCCCACCGGGCCTTCTGAAACCCGGGGTATCACCCACGGGTAGAACTGGAACACATGAAGATTCGTTCAACCACGATCCTTGCCGTGCGCCGCGACGGAATGCTTGCCATTGCCGGCGACGGTCAGGTGACGCTCGATAAAACCATCGTCAAGCACAGTGCGCGCAAAGTGCGCAAAATTGCTGCCGGCAAGGTTCTCGCGGGTTTTGCGGGTTCCGCGGCCGACGGAATTACACTTCTCGAGAAGTTCGAGAAAAAGTACAACGAGTTCAAAGACGTGACGAGAGCGGCGGTGGAGCTTGCAAAAGATTGGCGCCAAGACCGGGCGTTGCGCCGGCTTGAGGCCCTGCTCATCGTTGGAACGGTCGATCATCTCTTCGTGCTTTCCGGTACGGGCGATGTGATTGAACCCGATGAAGGCATTGCGGCAATAGGGAGCGGTGGCCCCTACGCTCAGGCCGCGGCCGCCGCGCTCGTGCGCAACAGCGATCTCGCAGCGGACGAGATCGCGCGTAAAGGACTCGAAATTGCGGGTGAGATCTGCATCTATACCAACGACGATATCACTTTGGAGACGCTCGCCTCATGACGATGACGACGACGAACGATACAACTGCGCTCACGCCGCGGCAAGTTGTGGAAGCACTGGATAAATACATCGTCGGGCAAGGGCGGGCGAAGCGCGCGGTTGCGATCGCGCTGCGCAACCGGTATCGCCGGTCGCGCGTCCGTGAAGATTTGCGCGACGAAATCACACCGAAGAACATTCTCATGATCGGGCCGACGGGCGTCGGAAAAACGGAAATTGCGCGGCGCCTTGCGGGGCTCGTCAACGCACCATTCGTGAAAGTCGAAGCGACAAAATACACCGAGGTCGGTTACGTCGGCCGCGACGTTGAGTCGATGGTTCGCGATCTCGTCGAAGCAGCTATTCGCATGGTGAGCGAAGAGCGCCGCAGTGAAGTCGCCGATCTCGCCGAAAAGCAAGCCGTCGAGCGCATCATCGACGTGCTCAATCCTGAGACCGCGCCGCGTCAAGCGCAGCAAGGCGCCAACAACCCGTTCGCGCAAACTTTGGGCTCGATTTTCGGAAGCAACTTTTCGCAGCCGCAGCAGGCGGCACCGCCTCCGGCGCAGGCGCCGCCATCGGATTCCGAGCGCATTCGCGCGCAGACGCGCAACGAAATCGAACGCGGATTTTACGACGTCCGTTTGATTGAAATCGAAGTCGAAGAGCAGCCCTCGCTGCCGATCGGCGTTATCGGCGGTGGAATGGATCAAGGTGGAATGGGCGGCGACATCGGCGAGATGCTCGGCGGACTCATGCCGAAGCGTCGCAACAAGAAGCGCGTGACGGTCGCAGAAGCGCGCCGTGTCTTCGCGCAGGAAGAAGGCCAGAAGCTCATCGATATGGATGCCGTGAAACGCGAGGCGCTGCGCCGGGCAAGCGAGGACGGCATTATCTTTATCGACGAAATCGACAAGGTGGCAGGTCGCGAAGGTTCGCGTGGTGGCCCGGACGTTTCGCGCGAGGGTGTGCAGCGCGATATCTTGCCGATTGTTGAAGGCTCGACGGTTACGACCAAGCACGGCACGCTAAAAACCGATCACGTGCTCTTCATCGCGGCGGGCGCCTTTCACATCAGCAAGCCTTCGGATTTAATTCCCGAACTTCAAGGGCGCTTTCCGATCCGGGTCGAGCTGGACTCGCTGACCGCCGAAGATTTCAAAACGATTCTAACGCAACCGAAAAACGCGCTGATCGAGCAATACAAGGCCATGCTTGCAACCGAGGACGTCACGCTCAACTTCGGCGAGGACGCGATCGATCAACTCGCGCGCTTCGCGATGCAGGTGAACGAGCAGAGCGAAAACATCGGAGCTCGCCGCCTGCATACGGTGCTCGAACGGTTGTTGGAAGACGTCAGCTTTGCCGCGCCGGATACGGTGGGAACGGTTGAGATCGATGCGGCCTACGTCCGCGAGCGCCTGCAAGACGTTGTCGAAAATGCCGACCTCTCGGGGTATATTCTCTAACGCAACTCGGCAACGTTCGACACGCCTCATCCGTTTTTAAAACACTCACGAGGAACGACAGCTAGGATGAGGTGGACATGAAAATGCGCGATATTTTTCCGGGCCTGCTCCTGGGAGCCGCAACCCTGGCCCTTGCGGCGTGTAACAGCAACAATGGCGGCGGCGGTCTCGTCGGTCCCACGCCGGGCCCCACGTGCGGCCCGGCGGGCCTGTCGTCGCAGATGGTCTATCCGCTGCCGGGAGCGACCAACGTTCCCGATACGACGACGGAACTCGTGATTGCGGTGAGCACTCCGCTTGCAAACAACACCTACAACCTGGCCCTGACCGGCACGAACAACTTTTCATCGCAGACCGGCAACCCGCTCGCGCAAATCTCCGCAAGCCAGCTCCCCGCAGGCTCCGGGCCGACGACGATCGTGAACCCGACGTACGAGGCGGTGAGCTTGATCAATTCACTTCCGGCCGCCACGCAAATCTCGTTGTTTCTGAATATCCCGAATGACCCGAACAACTGCACGCCGCAAACCATTCCGGGCGCAAGCTTTACAACGCAATAGTCGCAGCCCCGGGCGAGGCCGGTCCTCCCGGGCCCGGGTTTTTTCCGGAGCGCGGTCGATGGGTGAGTTTTGGTCGGGCTTGTAGAAGTGAACGGCCATGGCCTACATCCGCGAGATCATCATCGATGGTCATCCTACCTTGCGAAAGGTCGCAAAGAAGGTTAGCCCCCGCGAAATTGCCGATCCGCTTTTCCAGCAGTTGATCGACGATATGTTTGCCACCATGTACGATGCGCCCGGTGTAGGTCTCGCCGCTCCGCAGGTTAACGTGGCGAAACGCATGTTCGTCATGGACACGCACGACGAGGAGCACGGCCCGGCCGCCGTCATCAATCCGAAATTCGAATTGACCGAGAGCGAAGAAGAAATGACCGAAGGGTGCCTCTCGGTTCCCGGCTTCGTCGGTGATATCGAGCGGTTCAATCACGTCGCGATAAGCGGGCTGGATCGGTACGGGAATAAGATCCGCCTCGAGGGCGAGGGTCTCTATGCGCAGTGTTTGCAGCATGAAATGGACCACTTAGACGGCGTTCTCTATATCGATCGAGCCAAGAATATTCGCAAGGCGGAGACCGAAGAAGAGGTCGAAATTGCCGAAGCGGCCATCGCCGAGGCGTATTAGCACATTTTGAAGACGCTATTTTTTGGCACCAGCGCTTTTGCCGTGCCGAGTTTGCACGTCGTCGCGTCACGCACGTCGCTTTTCGGCGTCGTCACCCAGCCGGACCGCCCCGCGGGTCGAGGACACAAACTCGTCTCGACGCCGGTCAAAGTCGCGGCTCTCGAGTTGGGCCTGCGAGTATTCGAACCGTTACACCTCAAGGCGTTTGCGGAGAGGATCGAAACCGAGGCGTTCGATCTCTTCGCGCTTGCATCGTACGGAAAAATTCTTCCAGGGAGTCTCATCGATATGCCGCGCCTGGGCGCGTTAAACGTTCATCCGTCGCTTCTGCCGAAATACCGCGGCGCAACGCCGATTCAAAGTGCGTTGCGTAACGGCGACCTTGAGACGGGGGTCAGCATCATGCTTATGGACGCCGGTATGG
>JBDTFK010000196.1:0-3709 GCA_039937995.1 Vulcanimicrobiaceae bacterium
AGAACTGTCTCGCGGTGCCGGTCGGCGTCATTTGCCCGAGTTCACTATAGCTGCAATTGAAATACAGGTTACCATCGGGGGCGGACACGATCCCGGTCGGGCTACATGAAAGCCCCGACGTGCTTAAGGCGAATTCCGTAATCTTCCCACTCGCCGGAACGATCTTGGCCACGATGTTCTGGGAACTCTCCGTGAACCAAATGTTGTGGTCCGCCCCGACCGTGAGCGAACCGCTGTTGCTGGTTGCGCCCGAAGGATAGGCAAATTCGGTGACGGTTCCGCCCGGCGTTATTTTTCCGATGTGCGCCTGTTCGAGTAGCCAGACGTTTCCGTCCGGCCCTTTAAGGAGCCCGGCGTTCGAGCCGTAGTCGCCGCTCGGAATATCGAACACCTTGAGCGTGCCCGTAGTCGTCGCTTGACCGACGACATATTTCGAATGGTTGTAGTCGTAGTTGGTTCCGGTCATGTAGAATTTGTTGTCGGCACCGACCGTGATGCCGTAACCGGAATTGTAGTTACAATTACTCGTGCCGCTGCAAACGTACACGAGAGGTACCGGGGTCATCGTTCCGGTCATCGTCACTTTCAAGAGACCGGATTGGTTGTTTGAAAACCACATGTTCTTATCCGGACCGACGACAACTGCATACGACGGTCCGAAACCGGTGAGCGGCCCGTTGAATTGCGTCCAATTTATGGGGACCTTTCCGGTTTGAAGAACGAGTGGTTGGTCCGCACCGCCCGCCGGCATTCCCGGGGTCAGCGCCGGCGTCGTGCCGCTTTGCGATCCGCTGCATCCGGCGAGCAGAATCAAGCCCACCATAGCCATGCGCAAGACGTTTCTCATAAAGATACGATCCTCCAAGCGAGTTTGTGCGCCAAACAAGCTGGCGGATACCCCAGCGTTGGCCAAGTGTATCGTAGAGCTATGAGCGTCGAGAAACCGTCGAAAAGCGCCGGTGGAGGCTCTTAACGGGCCGTCCGCTCGCCGGCTTGGCACGGAGCGACGCCGATTCGCGCGATCAATTCTAAAGCCCGCAGGGCGACCGGCAGCATCCCGGATTCGGTGGACATTGCGAGGCACTCGTCGAGTAGACTCCAGGCGGCGGAGCGTTCGCCACGCGCCCATAGCGAGGAGACAAAGTTCTCGAGTACGCTTGCGGTAACGTGACTGTTGCGCGAGGTGCGCAGCACCTGGAGCGCCTCGGTAAAATAGCCCTCCGCCCGCTCGAAATCGCCGCTGGAATTGGCGCAGATTCCGAGATTGCCGAGGGAATCGGCCAGTTGCACCCCAGCGCCGAGCTCGCGAAAGACGCGCGCCGCCGCAAGCGCGTGCCTTTGCGCAGTGAGAATGTCGCCCGCGCCTATGTACGCGACGCCGAGCACGCTATGGGCGCGAGCAGACCCGTATTCGCTACCCGCGCTCCCGCACAGCTCGAGGGCGGTGCTCGCGTCGCGTATGCTCCCGGCAACGTCGCGAACGAGCCCAAAAGATCTCGCGCGCGCGATGAGCGCCCGAGCCAGCATAACGTCGTCGCCAAGTAAACGGAATCGCCTGACGGCCTCGTGCGCGGAGATGAGCGCGGCCGTAGAATCACGCGATTGAATACACACCCGCGCGAGAAATAAATGCAGCGCGGCGCGGTCGCGTTCGGCACCCGCGCCGCTTGCAATCGCCAGATCGAGCCAACAACGCGCTTCGTCGAAACGCGACTCGTCGACCAGATATGGGCCTAACCGCCGCACGATTTCGACGCCGCGTTCGCAATCGCGACGCTCGATCAAGCAGAAATCGAGCGCGTGCCGGATATTGGCAATTTCCCGCTGAATCTCGCCGTACTCGGTGCGCCAATCTTCCTCAAACGCATCGGCTCGTTCGGGCGGAAGCAAAGCCGCAAAGTACGACGCATGCAGCGCACGGACAGCGTCGAGCATTCCGTCCCGGCGCATTTCGTCGCATCCGAACTCGCGCGTCGATAGAAGCATGTCGTAGTGTGTTTGGCCGGCCGTTGGCGGCGTTACAAGCGAATCGTCGACCAAACGAGTTAGCGCGCAGAGGGCTGCAATTTCGCTACATTCGCCGACTGCCGCCGCAGCCGCGGGTGTCCAGCCTCCGGCAAATGCGCCGAGGCGCACGAAGAGACCGCGCGTTTCTCGATCGAGCAGTGCCGAACTCCACTCGAACGTTGCGAGCAACGCTCCGTGGCGGTCGCCATTCGAGCGTTGATCGTCGAGCAGCGTGAAGCGCTCGTTGAGATGACGGGTGAGTTCGTCGAAAGGCATCGCGCGCAATCGTGCGGCAGCGAGTTCGATTGCGAGGGGCAACCCGTCGAGCGCGCGACACAACGTCGCGACGCGCTCGGGCGGGCTCTCGCGATCGGCAAGGTCGGGTCGCGCGAGCCGCGCGCGCTCGTTGAAAAGATCGACGGCGGCGCCGGGAACGGGCAACGGCGCAACGCGAAAAATCGCCTCGCCGGCAACGCGCAAAAGCACGCGGCTCGTTGCCAAAACTCGGGTCTCGGGGCTTGCGGTGAGCAGCGCGGTCGCGACTTCGGCACACTCGCGCGCGAGATGCTCGCAGTTGTCGAGAACGACGGTGAGTTTCTTGCCGCGCACGATTTCTTCCAGCGAAAGATTCGCGTTTCCGCTACTCTGCGGTGCGAGCGTCCGGGCCACGAGCGGCCCCACGCACGAACCGCGAGAAACCTTCGTAAGATCGACGAACCACACGCCATCCATAACCTCGCGTGAGATGCGGCGCGCAACCTGAAGCGCTAAACGCGTCTTTCCGACTCCCGGCGGTCCGGTCAGCGTCACCAGGCGCCCGCGCGCAAGCAGGCCCATGATCTGCTCGATTTCTTCGTCGCGCCCGAAATACGTCGTCAGCTCTAAGGGGAGGGTCCGTTCCGAACGGTGCGAGCACCGCTCGCTTGCGAGCAATTTTTCAAGCGCGACGGTTTCGTACATCGGTTCGGAACCGAGTTCTTCGCGTAGCAGCGCGGCAAAATTTTCGTACGCGCGTAAGCCGCCGCCCAAATCGCCGAGGTCGTTTCGGACGCGCATGACCGTGCGAAGCGCGTCTTCGCGGTACGGGTCCGCCCGGCGCAGGGATTCCGCCCAGCGCAACGCGTCGCGGAACCGCCCTTCCGCCTCCGCGACATCCATGAGCTTCGTGAGATTGTTGTGATGGAGCGCGCGCAAACGGTCGCGCTCGGCGACGATCCAGTCATCGTCGTACGGTTCGAGTAAATCGCCGACGTAGATTCCTACGGCCTCCTCCAGCCGCGCTTCGTTGGTGGGTCGGCTCGCTTCGTCGAACGCAAGGACGTCGATCGGCCCCACCAAGGTGCGGTCGAGGCAAATTGTCGCGTCGCTGCGCACGATCGGCGAGACTGCCCCGGCCGCAGCGAGCAGTCGATCGAGATAATACAAGTGGCGCCGAAGATCGGCGCGCCCGCTTTGCAGCGAAGCATCCGGCCACACTTTTTCCGCAACGACCCGGCGCGGCAATGGCTCGCTTGCGAAAAATACGAGGAAGGCAAGCAGCGGTAACGTCCGCGGCGGTGCGGTTGCCGTGACCGCGTCCACTCCGACAAACACACGGGGAGTCCCAAAAAGGCGAATGCGGATTCGCGTCTCTCGCGCAAGATCCGCCGGATCGCGCACGTTCATTTTTCTCACCTATTGAGATGCCCAACCTAAGGAGTTT
>JBDTFK010000197.1:0-4938 GCA_039937995.1 Vulcanimicrobiaceae bacterium
GCCCAGCGTTTTCCCATCGGCCCAGGTGGTCTTCGTGCCGGTTGCTGCCGGGCTGCCGGCGTTGTAGGCGGAGAGCGCCTTGGGAACGTCGCCCCCATATCGCTTGAGGAGCCCGGAAATCATCCCCGCCGCATAGTCGGCGTTCGCCCCCGGGTTCATTGCGCTGCCGGAGCGGGCAAAGTCGTGCCAGCGGTCGTCGATCTGAAAGAGCCCGCGGCCGTGACCGCCGTCGCCGACGACGTTCGCGCCGCCGTTACTTCCCGGCCCTCCGGTCTCTTGGGCGGCAACGGCGGCTAGGAGGGCCGGATCGAGGCCGTGCCGCCGTGCAGCCCCAACAATCTGGGGCGCGAAGGTCACCCCGGCGCCGGCGAGGCGCTGGGTAAAGGAGGATGCAATGTCCATCGGTCGGGCCTATCCCCCGTTGACCGGCGTTTGACAAGGGCGTGCGTGGGCTCTACAATCTCCAAGTCGTTTGTGGGGGCTCCGCCAATCGTGGCGGGGCCTTCATCCTGCGGCGCGCCAGTCATGAGCCGTTCGCACAGAATAGATATTAGCGGGCTAGTCGCCGGCAGCAGACAAGTTCTGCGTGTCGATGACGAAGTGCCCGTGGAAAGCTTCGAAGGGATCGAATTCCCCTCGCCGGCAAAGGTGCATTTGCAGTTGCGCAACGTCGATCGCCTCCTTCATATTGAAGGCGAGATCGACGCTACGACGCGCGGCGAGTGCGATGCATGTTTAGAACTCCTCGAACGGGACGTCCACGTCGACGTCGACGAGCGGCTCGATCCGGCGACCGACGGTGATAGCGACCCGTTCGGGGAAAACAATGTCCTGGTGGGCGACCGCCTCGATATTGCGGATCTGGCGCAACAACTGCTGCTGGTCGAACTCCCGATGGGGTTCCGATGCAGTGAAACGTGCAAGGGCCTATGTGCCGCTTGCGGAGCGAACCTAAACACGGGCGAATGCTCGTGCAACAACGGAGAGTCACGTGGCAAATCTAAAGTGGAAGACGCCGCGCAGTAAAACGCGCAGCCGTCGAGCGGCAAATTGGAAACTGAGCCCGGTCACGACCGTGGAATGCAACCAGTGTCATCAACCCAAGCGCCCGCACTTCGTATGCGGTCATTGCGGGATGTATGACGGTCGCCAGGTCGTAGAGATCCGCGACGAACATGCCGGTCACGATCACGCCTAGACTTTGACGGGCGTCAGAGTTGCCGGCGTCGGACACTTCGCGCCCGAGCGTGTGGTGACGAATCACGACTTCGAGCGATGGCTCGACACGTCCGACGAATGGATAACGAGTCGAACCGGCATGCAGCGCCGTCACTGGGCCTCCGATGCGGAGGCGACCAGTGATTTGGCTTTGGCCGCCGCGCGAATGGCGCTCGAGCACGCGAAGCTCGCGCCGGCCGATATCGACGCCTTCATCGTTTGCACCGTAACCCCCGACTATCCGTTTCCGGCGACGGCGTGCATCGTCGCTGCGAAGCTCGGCGCAAAAGACAAAGCCGCCTTCGATATCGAAATCGCATGTAGCGGCTTTATTTACGGACTGACCGTGGCATCGGCACTCGTTCGGTCGGGCGTGTACCGCCGCATTATGTTGATCGGCGCCGAAACGCTCTCAAAAATCGTAAATAAAGAGGATCGCGCAACCGCCATTCTCTTCGGCGATGGCGCCGGAGCGGTTATCCTGGAAAGCGCTGCCGAAGATTCGTTTCTCGCATCCGAGCTCGGTGCCGACGGAAGCCATCCCGAATTGCTTCGGGTGGAAGCCGGCGGATCGCGCCGCCCCGTGGACGCGCGCGCGATCGAAGAGCATGCAAACTTGATTCACATGGAAGGCCGGGAAGTCTTCAAATTTGCGGTCACCAAGATGATCGACGCGACGGACCGCGCGCTAGCGAAAGCGTCGCTCTCGAAGAGCGATGTGAACGTACTCATTCCGCATCAGGCCAACAAGCGCATCATCGATGCGGCAATGAAATATCTCGATATGCCGCCTGAGAAGTGCGCGATCAATATTCAAGAATACGGCAACACTTCCGCGGCGTCGATTCCGATCGCTCTTTCGGAGGCGGTGCACGGCGGGCGCATACGCGCCGGCGACACGATCGTTTTCGTCGGGTTCGGCGGCGGCCTGTCGTGGGGCGCGGTCGTGTGGAAATGGGCCGCATGAGCAGAATCGGCATCGTATTTCCCGGACAAGGGTCTCAGAATGTCGGCATGGGCGTCGACGTTGCGGCGAACTCGAAAGAAGCGCTGGCACTCTTCGATCGTGCGAGTTCCGTGCTCGGGTACGATTTGCTGGCATTGCAAAAAAGCGGTCCGGAAGAAAAATTGCGCGAGACGCAATTCAGCCAACCCGCAATATTCGTCACGAACGTGGCGCTCTTCGCGGCCGTGGCGGGCGACATTGCGCAGGACGTCGTTGCGAGCGCGGGACATTCGTTCGGCGAGTTTTGCAGTTTGTACGCCGCCGGCGCGCTTTCGTTCGAAGACGCGCTTTCCATCGTGAACGAGCGTGGGAAAGCGATGCAATTCGCGGCGGAACTGGCGCCCGGCGGAATGTCTGCGGTGCTCGGGCTCGACGCGCAAAGCGTGCGCGCGGTGGTCGATAAAACGCGAACCGAGTCCGGCAAGCGCCTGCACCTCGCAAACTTTAATTCGCCGTCGCAAATCGTGATCAGCGGCGATCTCGAGGGTGTGCGGGCCGCAGGCGACGCCATGCTCGCCGCCGGCGCGAAGCGCGTTATCCAACTCAACGTTTCGGGCGCTTGGCATAGCGCACTTATGGATCCCGCGATCGAGCGTTTCGCTGCCGCAGTGAGCGCGGGTTCGTTTACGCTTCCGCGGTTCGACGTAATCTCAAATGTCGACGCGCAGCCGTACCGAGACGTCGCGACGATAAAGAAAAATCTCGTTCTTTCGATTACGAGCGAAGTTCGCTGGCACGAAACCGCCGAACGGCTGCTGCAATGCGGGTTGGATCTCGTCATTGAGTTTGGGGCGAGCGGCGTTCTCGGACCGCTCGTGAAGCGCATGCCGGGCGCACCGAGCGTCAAGGTCGTAAGTGATTTCGTAGCGGTAAGCTCCATTCGTGCGGCCCACGAGAGCTTGCCCGGGGCGGCTAAGTGAAATTTCAGGGCAAGGTCGCGTTGATTACGGGCGCAAGCCGGGGGATCGGTCGCGCAATTGCCGTTGAAATGTGCGCGAAAGGCGCCGACGCCGTGCTCGTGGGTCGCGATCGCGCGTCGCTCGAGGAGACGGCGCAAGCCTGTGCCGGCGCGCGCGAGGGTGCGCAAGCGCATATCATTGTTGCCGACGTTACCGATCAGCCCGCGATGGAGAAAGCGGTTGCCGAAGCGCTGGAACGGTTTGGCCGCATCGATTTTGCGATCGCGAATGCGGGTCAATCGATCGATGCGCTCTTGATACGCCTCAAACCCGGCACGATCGACCAAATGCTCGCCGTAAACCTCAAGTCCGCCTTTTATCTGTGCGCCGCCGTTACGAAACCGATGATGAAACAGCGCTCGGGTTCGATCGTGCTCATGAGCAGCATCGTGGGACTCACCGGCAATGCCGGGCAGGCCGCGTATGCGGCCTCGAAGGCCGGACTTCTCGCACTGGCCAAGTCGGTTGCAAAGGAGTTGGGTTCGAGGAATATAAGAGTCAACGCCGTTGCGCCGGGATTGATTGAAACGGCGATGACCGAAAAAATGCCCAACGCCGCCCGAGAGGCCCTCATCAAGCAAGCCGCGCTCGGCCGAGCCGGAAGGCCCGAGGACGTCAGCGGCGTCGTCGCGTTCTTATGTTCGGATGCAGCCGCTTATGTGACCGGGCAGACCATCGTGGTCGACGGCGGCGTGTTAATGTGAATATTCGTATCCCCGCCATCACTAGTTGTTATAAGGAGCTGTAATGTCCACGTTCGACAAAGTCAAGAAGATCATCGTCGAGCAGCTCGGCGTCGACGAGTCCGAAGTCACGCCTGAGGCTTCCATTACCGATGATCTCGGTGCAGATTCGCTCGACCAGGTCGAGTTGGTCATGGCATTCGAGACGGAGTTCAACATCGACATTCCGGATGAAGAGGCGGAAAAAATTAAAACCGTCGGCGACGCGGTGAGCCGCGTCGACCAAGCAAGTGCCGGAGCCTAACCTCTCACCTTTATGTTCGACCAACTTAGCGATCGGTTAGGTGCGATCTTCTCGCGCCTAACCGGTCGAGGGAAACTCAGCGAAGCCGACATCAACGAAGCGTTGCGCGAAGTGCGCATAGCCTTGCTTGAGGCTGACGTTTCACTTGCCGCGGCCAAGGCATTCGTTGCGCGCATCAAAGAGAAGGCACTTGGGGCAGCCGTCCTCGAGTCGCTGACGCCGGCGCAAACAATCGTCAAGATCGTCCACGACGAACTCGTAGAGATGCTCGGCGGAGCGCAGGCGCGCCTGCAATTCTCGGATTCACCGCCGTCGGTCATCTTGCTCGTCGGTTTGCAAGGATCGGGCAAGACGACCCAAGCCGGAAAACTTGCGTTGCGTTTGAAGGAACAAGGGCGCAAGTCGTTACTCGTAGCCGCAGACGTCTACCGTCCGGCCGCAATCGCGCAGTTGCAAACGCTCGGCAAGCAGGTCGATCTTCCCGTCTTTGAAGCCGGGCAAGGCGATCCCGTGAAAATCGCGCGCGACGGCGTAAACGAAGCAAAACGGCTCGGGATTTCGACGGTCATCATCGATACGGCCGGACGTTTGCAGATCGACGATGCGCTTATGGCCGAACTCGAACGCATCAAAGCCGCCGTCAATCCAAAAGAAATCATCTTTGTCGCCGATGCAATGACGGGCCAAGAAGCAACCAACGTTGCCAAGGGCTTTAACGACCTGCTCGGCATCACCGGCGTAATTCTGACGAAGATGGACGGCGACACG
>JBDTFK010000198.1:0-3916 GCA_039937995.1 Vulcanimicrobiaceae bacterium
GGAACGCGCGTAGCGTTCGTTTCGCGCGGTCAAGCATTCACGATGCCGCTCTTCGACGGCCCGGTCACGCATTTCGGCGAAGGAAGCCGGTCGCGAATCCGGCTGACGGAGTGGCTGCGGGACGGCACCGGTTTTGCGTGCGTGAGCGACCGCGAAGGTCACGAACAGATCGCCATCTATTCCGTGGACGCTACAGCCGAGCCGAAAGTCGTCACGACGGGCGACATCGGCCGCGTAACCGAGCTTGCCGTCTCGCCCGCGACCGATACGATTGCGTTTGCGAATCACCGTCACGAGTTGTGCGTCTTGAATCTCGACGACGGCGACCCGCGCGTGATCGACACGAGCCCGGCGCACCGCATAAGCGATCTCGCGTTTTCGCCCGACGGCCGCTATTTGGCCTACGTCTGGTGGCCGGCGTCGGGCACCTCGATCGTTCGCATCGCGAAGGTAAAATCGGGAAAGGTTCACGACATTACCGCGGCGCTGCGAGTCGACCACAGTCCGGCGTGGGATCCCGAAGGAAAATACCTGTATTTCATCTCGACGCGCGACTTTAACCCGGTGTACGACGCGCTCCAGTTCGATTTGAGTTTCCCGCAAGCGCAACGCCCCTTCGTCGTAACGTTGCGCAACGACGTGCCCTCGCCGTTCATTCCGGCTCAAAAACCCGTACACCGCGACCACGATCACGACCACGGCGAGCACGACGAGAAGAAAACCGCAAAGCTCACCGATCTGCGCATTGAAATCGATTTTGAGGGAATCGCAGGCCGGATACTTGGGTTTCCCGTCGACGAAGGAGACTATCAGCAAATCGTCGCGGTGAAAAATCGCGTATTTTACACGGGCTTTCCGGTGCGCGGGATCAAGCCCGCCGCACGCGACGACGGCGATGAAGACTCCTTAGGTTCGCTTTTCGCCTACGATTTCGAAGGGCTGCGTCAGGCAACGGTCGCAAACGAAGTCGGCGAAATTCGGCTCGGTGCCGACGAACACACGCTCGTTTATCGCTCCGGCAACCGCTTGCGGGCGATCGACGCGCAAAGCGACCTCGCCGACGACGAGCCCGAGAAACCGTCGCCCGAAACGGGCCGCAAAAGCGGTTGGCTGGATCTCGATCGCGCTAACGTCGAGATTATTGCGCGCGACGAATGGGCGCAAATGTACCGCGAAGCTTGGCGGCTGCAAACGGAGCAATTCTGGGTTGAGGACATGAGCGATATCGATTGGGATCGCGTTTACGACCGATACAAGGCGGTGCTCCCTCGCGTCCGCACGCGCACCGAACTCTCCGACCTCATATGGGAAATGCACGGAGAACTGGGCACGTCGCATGCGTACGAATACGGTGGAGATCATCGCGTGCCGCCGCAGTATCAGCGCGGCTTTCTCGGTGCCGAACTCGCGTGGAACGCCGAGCGTAACGGCTATTCGATCGAGCGAATCTTCCGCGGCGATTCTTGGAATCGCGATTCCGATTCACCGCTCGCAGAACCCGGGCTCAATATTCGCAAGGGCGACGTCCTCACGGCGATCGGCGGAAAGGCTCTCTCGAACGAGGTTCTTCCCGGCGAATTGTTGATCAATTGCGCGGGCAAGGACATTTCGCTGACCCTGCGCACGTCCAAGGACGAGCAACGCACGGTAATGGTGCGGGCGCTCGCAAGCGAGGCAGCGTTGCGATATCGCGCGTGGGTCGAAGCAAACCGCGCATACGTGCACGAGCAAACGAACGGCCGCGTGGGATATATCCATATCCCCGACATGGGACCTCTGGGATTTGCGGAATTTCATCGCGGGTATTTGAGCGAGTTCAATCGCAACGGGCTCATCGTCGACGTCCGCTACAACCGCGGAGGCCACGTTTCGCCGCTGTTGCTCGAAAAACTCGCGCGTAAACGAGTCGGCTACGACACGCCGCGTTACGGCGTTGCGATCCCCTATCCGCCCGAATCGGTCGGTGGACCGATGGTCGCGATCACCAATCAGTTCGCGGGCTCCGACGGCGATATTTTCAGCCACTGCTTCAAGCTCTACAAACTCGGACCGCTCGTCGGCAAACGGACGTGGGGCGGCGTGATCGGCATCGAACCCTACCACCACCTTGTCGACGGCACGCTCACCACGCAGCCCGAATATTCGTTTTGGTTCATCGACGTCGGCTGGAAGGTGGAAAACTACGGCACCGATCCCGATTATGACGTCGACATCTCCCCGCAGGATTACCGCGAAGGACGCGATCCCCAGATGGAATTCGCGCTACGCCTCATGGACCGCGCGCTGGAAAACGTGCAGGAGGTGCGCCCGGACCTCGCAACACGCCCGTCACTGCCCCTACCGACGCTAACGTAAACGACCCTCGCTAGGCGCGCCGGTCGATGGAGTTTGTTGATGGAAGTTTTGATCCTCGGCGGAACGCATTTTCTCGGTAGGCATCTCGCGGAGAGCCTCGTCGCTGCCGGATATGACGTTGTCGTCCTGCATCGCGGTTTAACCGGTCCCGGACTGTATTCTAAAGCGCAAACGATTATCGCCGACCGCGCCGAAATTGCCGGCATCGATTTCGGTGGTCGTCGATTCGACGCGGTAATCGATACCTGCGGTTACACCCCCGGCCTCGTCGAGTTGGCAGCCAACGTACTCCGCGACATCGCACCGTTCTACGTTTTTGTCAGCACCGTGTCGGTCTACGATCTCCGTTGCGATAGCGTCAATGAAGATTCCCGTACGCTCGATTTGCCTGCCGGTGTCGATGCAAACATCAAGGACGAGACTTTCTACGGCGAACTCAAAGCGTTGTGCGAGCGCGAAGTTCGCGCAATTTACGGCAAAACAAGATGCTTAGTCGTACGGCCGGGTCTCATTGCGGGGCCCTACGACTTCACGGACCGATTCAGTTACTGGCCTTGGCGTGTTTCGGTGGGCGGTGACATCATCGCTCCGGTTTCCCCGGATTACCGTATCCAATGCATCGACGCTCGCGATCTTGCGGCGTGGATCGTGCGTTGCATTTCCACGCGCACGTTCGGCACGTACAATGCGACCTCACCTTCGGTTCCCTTCTCGACCCTCATCGACGCAGCATCGGAACCGCATGGGAAAAGCGTTCGAATGCACTACCTCTCGGACCAAGCACTGGAGCGAGCAGGGGTCGGCCCATGGATCGAGCTTCCGCTTTGGAATGCTAAACGGATCGGCTACGACGCACTTTTCAACATAGACCTCTCGCGCGCAGTCTCGCACGGACTTCGAATTCGCCCGATGCGGGAAACCTGCCGCGATACCTTGGCGTGGCTACGAACCCGCGAAAACCACCAATGGAAGGCGGGGCTGTCAGCCGAGCGGGAGGCTCAAATACTTCGCATACCAGGTAATCGTTTGTTCTAGGATGTCTATTTGATTCGCAGGGCGGCGCGGGCCGTGGCCTTCGTCGGCATAGACGACCAGTTTCGTCGGGACGCCGAGAGTTTTCATGGCGTGCCAAAACTCGAAGGCTTGCGGAGCAGGGACTTCTTCGTCGTACTCGCCCTGCAGAATTAAGACCGGCGTTTTCGATTGCTTGATGAACGTGATCGGCGAGCTTTTCGCGTAAACTGCGGGGTCGTCGTAAACCGAAGCGCCGAAGAACGGAATCATCCATTGATCGATTTTATTTTGCCCGTAGTACGATTGCCAATTCACAATTCCGGCGCCGGCAACGATGGCTTTGAAGCGCGTCGTTTGCGTTTCGGCCCACATGCCCATGTAACCGCCGTAGCTCCAGCCCCAGAGTCCTAACCGATTCGGGTCGACCGGCGCGGCCGCAATCGCGGCATCGACGCCGGCGAGGTCGTCGCGCCAGTCCCCGTACCCGAAGTCCTTTACGTTGGCGGCTGTGAATGCTTCACCCTGACCGTAGCTGCCGCGCGGGTTC
>JBDTFK010000199.1:0-6788 GCA_039937995.1 Vulcanimicrobiaceae bacterium
TTGTTGATGGGGATATCTATGGAACTAGGATGCGGCCGACTTGATTGGCGCTGATCTCAGTAAACCAGAGGCGCCCGTTCGGGCCTGTCGTGATGTCAAATGGTCCGGAGTTTGCCGCCAGACCCGAATAATTGGAAATTTTTCCGGCGGTCGTGATGCGGCCGATCTTCGCTCCCTGGTATGCGGTAAACCAGAGAGCGCCGTCGGAACCGGTAATGATTGCGCGAGGGCCGGCAGTCGGCGCGATGCCCGTGCTGTATTCGGTCACTATGCCGATGGTTGTCATGCGGGCGAGGATTGAACGCTGGAAGTGATCCAGAGGCGTCGTAAACTCAATGAACCAGTGATGCCTGACGAAAACATCGTAACGGTACCCGTTGGCGTTATCCGCCCGACTTTACCGACGGTTGTGCCGCGACTCGCCAATTCGGCTGCGGTGAACCAAACGTTGCCGCCACGAGGACGCCGTCGGCAAAGAGATTTACCTCGTCCGTAACGTCGTCTGTGTAGAGATGCACTTGATGACCTGAACTCACTGCCCGCTCATCATGGCGGGCATGCCCTCCTTGACGAAACCGGTCACTTCCTCAGCGTGTCGCCGAATCGCAGCGAGGACCACAGGATCATCACTCGTTTCAGTTACTACGACCCCCGTGGTCGTCACTTCTAAGCGCCGACTGTATTTCGAGGGGTTACGAAACATCGTGGGAAGGCTGTCGCTCATGCAGCGAACTTCATCGCCGGCGTTCACGTGGGCCCACATGGCCGGTACGTGCTCGTGGAGCAACGTCACAATGCGGCGATTGTCCGACTCCGTAGTGGTACGGACGCCGGTCGGTAGGAGCTCTACAGTCCTACGAATTTCGGTGTGGTGCTGAAACATCTCCATGTAGACGCCCATGTCGTGCCCCGAGACATTCATCATGCCCCCTTGCATCATGCCGCCTTGCATTATGCCGGATTGTGTGGTGGTCGACCGCGACAATGATTGTGCCCGCCGCGCGCAGCCAGCCAGAAATGCCATAGCTAAACCGATGAAGGAAGTGCGTGGAAGGTTTTGCATGGTTCATCGTTCCGATTCGAAATACGAACATTCTTTCGCAACCCGACGCGGATTCGTGGCAACACGATGCTGCTTAAGTACGCCCGAGGGATGAATCATTTAGGTTTTCACTAATTTGCAACCTGCCTGCCTTGTTGCCACCCTGTCAACTCCAAACCGTGGCTCCCCATAGTCGCGCCGCGTCTTCGCTCGGTGAACCAGCCCGCGAAGATGAAAGCGGCTGCGACGAAGTCCAACCCTCGACGTTTGAGGGTCTGGTGGCTCTTTTTGCTGCTCCCACTCAAAGTCATCGAACTCGAGATCGTCGGCACGCCGCTCTTGGTACTTGGGGGCGTGTTTAGGGTACGTATGGGGCATGGCGACTGAATGATTAGCGACAAGGTCCGCAGTCGCGAGCAAGACCCCGTTTGCGGCATGGACCTTGAGAGCGCGGGGCCCGAACTCGAATCTCAATACGGCGCGCAAACTTTCAATTTCTGCTCGGTAGGTTGTCTCGCGAAATTCAACCGATCGCCGGCAACCTACGCGACGCCCACTTCAATCGGCTCACTTCCGGTTGCGACCGGCGTCATCTACACCTGCCCGATGCATCCCCAAATCCGGAGAAATGCGCCGGGGAGCTGCCCCATTTGCGGCATGACGCTCGAGCCGCTAACGATCACCGCAGACGCACCGCCAAACCAAGGGTTGATCGACATGAGTCGGCGTTTCTGGATTGGTTTGCTCCTCACGGTGCCTGTCTTCGTGCTCGAAATGGGCGGACACATTCCCGCGCTTCGTCTTCACGAAATAGTGCCCGAGCACGTTTCCGCGTGGATTCAGTTTGTGCTGTCTACACCGGTCGTACTCTGGGCGGGATGGCCGTTCTTCGAACGCGGGTGGGCGTCGCTGCGAAATCGATCGCTCAACATGTTTACCCTGATCGCCTTGGGAACGGGCGCGGCTTACCTCTATAGCGTCGTAGCAACGTTCGCTCCCCGCATCTTTCCAGTCGGTTTCCGGAGCATGGACAATACGGTCGCGGTCTACTATGAGGCCGCCGCAGTCATTACGGTCCTCGTGTTGCTCGGTCAAGTGCTGGAACTTCGAGCTCGGGAACAAACCGGCGGTGCCATTCGCGCTCTGCTCAACCTAGCGCCGAAAACTGCGCGGCGCGTGCGCGAGGGCCTAGAAGATGAGGACGTCCCAATCGATCAGGTCCGCGTCGGAGACAACCTCCGCGTGCGACCAGGCGATGGTGTGCCAGTCGACGGTACGGTGCTCGCAGGTCAGAGCTCCGTCGACGAGTCGATGGTGACCGGCGAATCGATGCCTACCGCCAAGGCTCCCAACGACAAACTTATCGGTGGAACGATCAACGGAACCGGATCGCTCGTCATGCGGGCCGAACGGATCGGCTCCGACACGATGCTCTCCCGTATTGTCGCGATGGTCGCCGAGGCGCAGCGCAGTCGGGCGCCGATTCAGAAGTTGGCCGACACCGTAGCCGGCTATTTCGTTCCAGCAGTGCTTGCGGTCGCTTTCATTGCGTTTGTCACGTGGGCGATCTGGGGACCGGCGCCACCGCTATCCTATGCCCTGATCGCCGCAGTCTCCGTAGTCATTATCGCATGTCCGTGCGCGCTTGGCCTTGCAACGCCGATGTCAATAAGCGTCGGAGTGGGAAAGGGCGCAAGCTCGGGTGTTCTGATCAAATCCGCCGAAGCGCTTGAGCGCCTAGAAAAAGTGGATACGCTCGTCGTCGACAAGACCGGCACCCTCACGGAAGGCAAGCCGAAAGTCGTTGCCGTGCACGCAACCGATTTACAGACGGAACTCGACGTCTTGGCGCTAGCGGCGAGCCTCGAGCGATCGAGCGAACATCCACTGGCGGCTGCGATTGTCGCCGCTGCGATCGACCGCGGTGCGGCAACTCAAGAACCGTCGGATTTCCAGTCCGTTACCGGCAAGGGGGTCGGCGGCAAGGTCGGCGACCACAAGGTGCTGCTCGGCAATGCGAGTTTGATGGCCGATTCTGGCGTTGCGCTAGGCTCGCTCCAAGCGAAAGCCGACGACCTTCGGCGTGACGGCGCGACCGCGCTCTTCTTAGCCGTCGACGGGAAACCGGCCGGGGTCATCGCGATCGCTGATCCGATCAAGTCAACGACGCAAGGCGCGATCACGGCGTTGAAGGCCGACCGGATTCACGTCGTCATGCTGACCGGCGACAACAAGACCACCGCCGAGGTCGTCGGCTCCAAGCTGGGCATCGACGATGTCCGGGCCGAGGTGCTGCCCGATGATAAACAGCGCATCGTCAAGGAGCTGCGGGCTAGCGGAAGGGTCGTCGCGATGGCCGGAGACGGTGTCAACGATGCGCCTGCGCTTGCCGCCGCGGATGTCGGCATCGCCATGGGAACAGGAACTGACGTTGCGATCCAGAGCGCCGGCATAACACTCGTCAAAGGCGACCTCACCGGCATCGTACGGGCGAGGGCGCTAAGTCGCGCCACCATGCGCAACATCCGCGAGAACCTGGTGTTCGCATTCGCGTACAATTCGCTCGGCGTCCCGATCGCGGCGGGAATCCTGTATCCGGCATTTGGCGTCTTGCTCAGTCCCGTCGTGGCCGCGTTGGCGATGTCGTTTAGCTCCGTCTCAGTCATCCTGAATGCGTTGCGATTGCGTCGCCTACGTCTCGATACCGCGACAACTCCATGAACTGCGGAGCCGTTGCGACCAATCTGATCCGCGTAACGCCCACAATATTTTCGACGCCTCGTTCCAGTCAGCCAACGATACTCGCCTTTTGATTGACGTGCGGTCAGGCGCCGTCGACAGAAAAGAGCTTCAGCGATTCTGCCTGTGGGCGCCCGGGAACGTTCGCACTTTGCGCAAGTTGCATGCCAAGATCTACGTTTTCGATGACGCTGCAATTATCACGAGCGCCAATTTATCAATTTCCGCTTTCGAACTCAACCATGAGGTGGGCGACAACCGTACAGCCAGCCTCTTCCGCTTTGTTCTCGACTATCTGCCATTTCGGCATGATCTTAGTCTGCGCCGCCGATCGCGCTTCCCTGGCTGCAAGTATCGTCTTGCGGTATATCTGGCCGCCTATAATCCCGAAATCATTCAAGCCCTTCACGGATTGCTTCTTCCGGTGTCAGGGCGCTGCCGCGCGCGAGTAGGGCGTCAAGCTGCTCCCGGCCTAAATGTGCGCGGAGCAGTTCCATCAGGCGGTCCTGCGTGGCGATCTCGGGATACTCCCGGAGGTACTCGATTGTCGGCAAAGCCGCTTCGACATAGCCCTCCAGCCGTGCCGCGCGTTCAAAATCGCCTGACATCGCGAACGCAAGAGCGATATGCTCCAGAGTGACGGGAACGTGCGGATTGTCAGGCGCTGAACGCGCATAGAACCGAAGAACTTTCTCGCCCGCCGCGCGCGTACCGATCGTTTCTCCCGCAGCGATTAAATAGCCGCATAGGTTCTGATTGAGATGCGCGACCGTTTCCAATTCATGCAAGCGCTCCGCGATCACCAGTGCTTCACGCGCCAAGGCGATCGCATGCTCGCCGTCTCCGCGCAGGTACTCACTTTCCGCCTGATTCAAAGTAGCCGATACCAGCCCGCGCTCGTTTCCGTGCGACTTGTGAAAGAGCCGCAGCTCCTCGCAAGCCTGTGACCATTCCGAAACTTCGCCGGAAAGTCCAAAATAGCCGGCGCGATTCGTTACCAAGTCGAGATGCTGGCGCTTCGTGAGCGTGCAGACTTCTTCGGCCTCATCGAACGCCGCTCGTGCGCGATCAAACTCGCGCAGATACGCCGCGGCGCGACCGAATCTGCAAAGCGCGTCGAAGAGCGTTGCCGGATCGCGCGAAGCGTGCGCGAGAGTGACGCCTCGCTCCGCCGCGTCAAACGAACGCCGGCTTGAAAATTTGCCCGCCTCGCAAGCCGCAATCCAAATCCAGAGCCGCGCGCCGAGCTTCGCATCGCCGCTCTCGACGAGGGCCGCGAAGCGCATCGCCCGCTCAATGCCTTCCTGGTGAAGCCCCAAGTTTAACAGCAGCCGTGTCGCGATGAGCAATTCTGCGCCGCGCGCCGGATCGTTCGATTCGGACCAATCGAGGGCGGCCCGCATTTCTTCGAGCTCGTCTGCGAGCGCAACGACTAAAGCTTCGCGCGGGTTCTCTTCGAAGAGCTCTTGCGCATCGGCGAAAAGGGCGTAGATATACGCGAAACGCCGGCTGCTCAAATCTGCTGCTTCGCCCGCCTCTTCGAGTTTTTCGCGCGCATAGACGCGCGTCGATTCGAGCAAACGGTACCGTGCGATGTCGCCGGAGAGCTCCGCAACGACCAGCGATTTCTCAACCAGTAATGCAAGTAAATCAAATATTTCGAATTCGAGCAGCGCGTCGTCGGCGGCAACGGTGACGGCGCCTTTGAGCGTGAAGCCACCGACAAATATTCCAAGCCGCCGAAAGAGCACGCGTTCTCGCTCTTCCAGTAGATCGTAACTCCAATCGATGAGCGCGCGTAGCGTTTGCTGGCGAGGCAATCGATCGCGACGACCGGCCGTAAGCAAACGGAACCGTTGATCGAGCCGCGCTCGAAGCTCATCGAGCTGCAGCACGTTAACCCGTGCTGCGGCGAGTTCGATAGCGAAGGCGATCCCGTCGAGCCGGCGGCAGATGTCCGCTACAACGGGCGCATTGGCATCGGTTAGGGAAAAGTGTGCGTCCGCTGCTTTTGCGCGATCGGCGAATAATGCGATAGCGCCAAAACCCAGTGCAACGTCGGCGCGCAATTCTTTGCTTTGCGCGGCTTCGGGCATTGTCAACGAAGGCATCCGATACGTCACCTCACCGTCGATGCCTAAGTTTTCGCGGCTGGACGCCAGCAAGCTTATGTCGGAAGATTGATGCAGGATCGCTGACGCAGCAAAAGCCACTGAGCTAACGAGGTGCTCGCAATTATCGAGAACGATCAGCGTGCGCTTTCCTTTGAGTGATGCGACCAATCGGTCGAGCGGATCGCCGTCACTCGGCAACACCGTACCTAGACTCTTAGCGATGGTGCTGGGCACGAGCTCGGGATCGGTAATCGACGCGAGCTCGACAAACCAGGCCCCGTCCTCTTTCGCGTCCAGCAGATTGGCGGCGACTTGAAGCGACACTCGAGTCTTTCCGACGCCCCCAGCGCCAGTCAGCGTCACGAGCCGATGGTTGAGCGCTAGAGTTGTCACTTCAGCGACCTCGGAATCGCGGCCAACGAACGACGTCAGTTGCAGGGGCAAATTGTTCGGCAGCGAGTTCAAGGAGCGCAAAGTTGGAAAGTCGGATCGCAAACCCGGGGCGCTTAGTTGGTAAACGCGTTCCGCTCGCTCCAAATCTCTGAGGCGATGATCGCCTAGATCAACGAGAATCGCATCTTTCGGCAGGTCGCCTCGTACGAGCTCGCCCGTCACTTTCGAGATCAGCACTTGACCGCCGTAGCCGATCGCTAGTAATCGTGCCGTCTTGTTCAGCGGCTGTCCGAAGTAATCGCCGTCGCGCTCGTCGGCATCCCCCGTATGCAGGGCCATCCGAACCGCCAGGCCGCCGATATCGCCGAAGTCTTCAGCCCGTATCGCTCGCTGCGCATCGAGCGCCGCGGCAAAGGCATTGGGAGCTCGAGAAAAGGCAGCGCAGAACTCATCTCCGACGGTCTTAAAAGCGTACCCGCTGTTGCTCTCGATTGCCGAGC
>JBDTFK010000200.1:0-5382 GCA_039937995.1 Vulcanimicrobiaceae bacterium
ATTCACCATGCGCGTGAGGAAAATACCGACCGGAACCAACACGACGACCTCGTCGCCGAGAACCGTAAACTTCAACTGCGGATGCTTGCGGATGAAGAGCCAAATCGCAATGATGACGCCGACCATACCGCCGTGGAAGGCCATCCCGCCCTGCCAAACCGCGATGAAGTTAATCGGATTGCTCAGATACTGCGAGAGGTCGTGCTTGCTGATGATGTCGTTGAAAACGAAGAACGTACGTCCGCCGACGAGCACGCCGATAAGCGCGTAAAACAGAAAGTCCTGAATCTCGTCCCGGGTTAGGCCCAGGCGCCGGCGTCCTTCCGGACGGGACATCCAGAGATAGACGGCAACAAAACCAAGCAAATAGGCGATGCCGTACCAGTGAACCTGGATCGGGCCTAGATGAATCGCCACGGGGTCGACATTTGTCGGGTAGCTAAACCAGTGCTGCATCGAGTATCGTTTACTCTATCGTGAGCTCGACGACACATATTACCGTCGGCATCGCGTTCCTCGCGGGCCTCGTTTCCTTCGTATCGCCGTGCGTCCTTCCGCTCGTCCCGGCTTACCTCTCGCTGTTGACCGGGGCGAGTCTCGAAGAACTCCGCGACAATGCGACGTCCGCAAGCCGCGCAAACGCCGTTGCCCACGCGCTGGCGTTTATCGCCGGCTTTACGCTTGTATTCGTGGCCCTGGGGCTCACGGCGAGCGCCATCGGCGGCGTCCTCAATCAGAATCGCGTGCTGATCGCGCAGGTCGGCGGATGCATCGTTATCGTTCTCGGCCTGCAGATGATGGGGCTGATACGGATTCCGTTCCTGATGATGGACGGCCGCATGCACGTGCAACACGAGCGGCGCTCGTACTGGACCTCAGGGATCGTGGGCATCGCCTTTGCCGCGGGCTGGTCCCCCTGCATTGGCCCGATTCTAGCGGGAATTTTGGCTATTGCGTCGCAGCAGCACAACGGCGAAGCCGCAGTCCTGCTGCTCTGCTATTCCCTCGGGCTGGCCGTGCCGTTCTTCCTAACCGCGCTTGCGATTGGAGCGGTGCTGCCGGTACTCAACCGCATCAAGCGCTTCTTGCCGGCAATAGAGTTTGTCGCGGGGCTGTTCTTGATCGCCGTCGGGTACGTGCTCGTAAACGATGCATTTCTGACCGTCGCCGGGTGGTTCTATCAATTTGTCCCGCAACCGAAACTTTAATTCAGCCGGAGTCATTCTCACTGTCGCGCTGATCGCGTGCATTGCCGACCAGTGGTCGAAGCAACTGGTTATTACGCGCCTATGCAACGGCGATAAGCTCTTGCACTTCTGCCGTCATCCCGAGTTGATTCCGGGCCTGGTCAACATTTGGGGTACGCAAAACCATCACGGAGCCTTCGGCCTCTTCGGAAGTAACGGCCCGCTCCTGCTCGTGCTTGCCGTTGCGGTACTCGTCGTGTTTTGGTTCGCGTTCCGCGACCATGCTGCGAACTCGCGCTTGGTATCGGTCGCGTTCGGCATGATCGTCGGCGGAGCAATCGGCAACATGATCGACCGCGTACACTTCGGCTACGTCGTCGATTTCATCAATTTTTACGGCATTTGGCCCAATATCTTCAATATCGGCGACTCGTGCATTACCGTCGGTGTAGCTCTTTTGCTGATTTCGAGCTTTGTCTCACCACGTCGTCACGCCTGAGGAGGCCGGCCGCCGGGCCGACGTCGTCGTCGCGCGTCTCTCGGGTGCGCCGCGGTCGCTCGTTACGCAAGCGCATAAACGCGGCGACGTTCGCGTGAACGGCGCCGCGGTGAAACCGAGCTATGCGCTGGAACTCGACGACGTGCTCGAGTTCGACGTTGCGTCGCGCGTGCCGCTCGTTGCAACCCCCGAAGCAATCGACGTTCCGATCGTCTACGAAGACGACGATCTGCTCGTCGTCGATAAACCCGCCGGCATGGTAACGCATCCGGCGCACGGCGCGACCAGCGGAACCCTCGTCAACGCGCTGCTGGCGCATCTCGGTACGCTTCCGGGTGATTCACTGCGCCCGGGTCTCGTCCACCGCCTCGATCGCGACACGTCCGGACTTCTCGTTATCGCAAAAAACCCCGAATCGCTCTCGGCACTCGGCATCGCGATGAAAGCCCGCCGAATCAAACGCGAATATCTTGCGCTCGTTCACGGTGTACCCGAGCACGCGCAGGGAACGATCGAAGGACCGATTGGACGCGATCCGCACAATCGGCTGAAGTACGCAATCGTCAACGACGGGCGTCCGGCGATCACGCATTACGAAGTGCGCGAAGCGTTTCCGAAACATTCCGAGCTGATATTTCGCTTGGAGACCGGACGGACGCATCAAATCCGCGTGCATCTCGCGGCGATCGGGCACAACATCCTTAACGACCCGGTGTATGGGCGCGAAGAGACGCGGTTCGGGCTGCCGGGGCAGGCGCTTCACGCTTGGAAACTTGCGTTCGTGCATCCCCGCACGGAGCAGGAAATGACGTTTGAGGTGGATCCGCCTTTGGAGTACGTTGCCGCCCGAGTCCTTGTAAGCAGGGGGTAGTGTCGGGGAGCGGCGTGCCGCGCGGGTTGGCGTGTGCGAGTGAGTTGCGGCTGTGTTTGAATTTTTAGTTCTCGGGACCGATGGGTTGGCGCGGCTTGGAAGATTTCGCGTGACGCATGGGGTGGTGGAAACGCCCACATTTATGCCGGTGGGGACGGCGGGTACGGTTAAGGGGTTGACGCCCGAGGAAGTGCGTAGCGCGCACAGTCAAATTATTCTTGCCAACACGTATCATCTGTGGTTGCGGCCGGGGCGTGATCTGCTTGTGGAGGCCGGCGGGTTGCATGCGTTCATGCAATGGCACGGGCCGATTCTCACCGATTCCGGCGGATTTCAGATCTTTAGTTTGCAAGGGCGTCGTAAGCTCGACGATGACGGAGTCACCTTTGCCTCGCATATCGACGGGAGCAGTCACCGGTTCACTCCGCAGAGTGTGATCGCATTTCAAGAGGCGCTCGGCGTGGATATTGCGATGGTGCTCGATGTTTGCGTTAAGTTGCCGGCGAGTCGCGATGAAATCGCCGAGTCCGTTCGCATGACGAGTTTGTGGGCGGCGCGTTGCGCGGCGGCACGATCCACCGATAAGACGGCGGTGTTTGCGATCGTGCAGGGTGGTTTGGACAAGGCGCTGCGCGAGCGCAGCGCGCAAGAGGTTGTCGAGCTCGATTTTCCGGGTTACGCGATCGGGGGGCTATCGGTCGGCGAAACGCGCGAAGAGATGTACGCGACGGCTCGCTTTACGGCGGCGCGGCTTCCGGCGGAAAAGCCGCGTTATCTGATGGGGGTCGGAACGGTTCGCGATATCATTATGGCCGTCGATTGCGGCGTCGATATGTTCGATTGCGTCTATCCTACGCGATGCGGACGCAACGGTCGAGCCATGACGCGAGGCGGCGAGTTTGCCATCCGCAATGCGGCTTATGCGCGCGATTTTTCGCCCGTCGATCCGCAGTGCGGTTGTTACGTTTGCACGACGCATACGCGTGCGTACCTTTCGCATCTCTTTCGCGCGAACGAAATGCTCGGACCGCGCTTGCTTTCATATCACAACGTCTACCTGCTCAACGCATTGATGCGCGACGCGCGCGAAGCAATTGAGCTCGGGGCGTGGCCGGCGTTTCGCGATCGCGTTCTTGCCGAAACGTCAAGACCATAGCTGAGCGCTTGGCTGCAGCCCGGATTTGCGGTGCCGCGGTTGGTGCGCAACTCGGGCCTTTTTGGGTACGTCGTAGGGCGTATGCCGAAAATTTTGATGATCGTTACGGGTCACTCGCGGATTGACGCGGACCATCCGACCGGTTTGTGGCTTGAGGAATACAGCATTCCGCTCCAGGCGTTTCGCGCCGCGGGGTTTGAGGTAGTTACCGCTACGCCTCACGGCGGAAAGGCGCCCTTGGATCCCCGCAGCCTCGAAGGCGTGAAGCCGGACGACGATGCGATTGCCGCGCTCTCGAACACGCTGATGTTGCTTGAAGCGGGTGATGCGGGCGAGTACGACGCGGTTTTCTTGCCGGGCGGCCACGGGACAATGTTCGACCTCGTGGACTTCGCGCCGGTAAAAACGCTCCTTAGCGAATTCGATGCGCAAGGCAAAGTCGTGGCGGCCGTGTGTCACGGCCCGGCGGCCTTCGTGGACGCAATTCGAGCCGGTGAGGCGGAAACGCTCGTAGCCGGACGGCGCATCACGTGTTTTACCGATTCGGAAGAACGCGCGGTAAAACTCGATGCACTGATGCCGTTTTTACTTGCGACGAAGTTGCGCCAACAAGGGGCTATCGTGGTGGAAGGCGCCGACTGGGCGGACCATGTCGAGATCGACGGCAATTGGATCACGGGCCAGAACCCGCAGTCCAGCGGAAGTACCGCGCATGCGGTCGTCGCGGCACTCAAGGCACGCGTCGGCTAAGCGACTACGGAATTAGCGCAATGTCGGCCACGTTGTCGTCTTCGAAATAGTCGGGATTGCGAGGGACCACGGCTACGCCGCCCGCATCGATCTTCACGACGGCTACGTTAACTTTCTGTTTGTCGCTCGTTTTCACGGGCACGGCGAAAACCTGACCGTGGATCAAATCATACTCGCCGCGCCGGAACGTGATGACTTCCGCAATCGTCTCAGTTGTTCCAGGCCCCAAAATGATGTGAATGTTCTTCTCGCCTCCAACCGCCGCGTCGCGGAGGTGCGCGAAGCTCACGATAAGGTGCCGCGAAATCGTGGGCAATACGCGCGTGTAGAGGCGGCGGTTCGCCTGCCGATCTTCAACGACCGTTTCGCGCGTACCGTATCGTTCGCCCCAAACGTCGTACGCTTCAGCCGCAATATCAATGTCTGTTTTTCCCGTATTTTGAAACCGGATATCGACGCCCAAAATCTCGCGGCGCGCGTCGTGGCCCAAATGCCGGAAGGTCATCGATGCGGAAAGTGACGCGGGCTCGCCCGCGGGTTTGATTTTTTCTTGATAGACGAACGTGTAAAACGCCCATAAGCCGGCCGCCACGATCGCAAACGCTTCGACGATATGCCGTACCGTCGTCCATCGATCTTCGACGAGGCGAATCCCTCGCACATCATCACCTTTATCCACGTTATGGTGAGTATGCTGCGGCGCGCTCTTGTCCCCTCCAATTTTCTACGACGTTAACGATCGTTGCGTACGGTGTTGCGCCGTAGTGCATGCCGAAGATCGTCAACGGCGAGATGCCGTACCGCTGGATCGCGCCGATCGCTTCGTGCAGATATTGCGGCGTAAACCACGTTCCACCACCGTTCGGCGCAAAGAGGTCGCTCGTGTCGAGTAAACGATGCCCCGGAAAGTACACCATCA
>JBDTFK010000201.1:0-4039 GCA_039937995.1 Vulcanimicrobiaceae bacterium
GACCGGCGATGCGACGGACGAACTCTTGCCCGAAACTCAGCGGTTCGATCGCGTGTTGATCGACGCGCCGTGCTCGGGTATCGGCGTTGTGGGACGTCATCCCGAAACGCGATGGAAGAAGCAGCACGGTGATGGCGAACGCCTGAGCGCCACCCAAGCGAAGATTCTCGAACGGATCGCCGCTTCGGTTCATGCGGGTGGTGCCATCGTCTATGCGGTATGTTCCACCGACTCCCGGGAGACGTTTGATGTCGTCGACGGATTTTTGGCCCACAGCAGTTTCGAGCGCGGACTTATCCCCGCGTCGTACGAGCCATTCCTAACCGCGCAGGGCGACGTGCTGATCCCGCCGGGAATCGACGGCCGCGACGGCTTTTTCATTGCGCGTTTGGAGCGCCGGTAATGCCGCGCAAGAAGCGCCGATGAGTTGGTTTGCGAGGATCGAGCAAGCGTGCGCGGCGTTCATCGAGCGGACGTTCGCAAAGACGTTCCCAAGTGATTTGGAGCCCGCACAAATCGCGCGAAAGCTCGTTTCTACCATGGAAGCTCGCACGCGCGGTGACGACGGCCATCTCTTTGCGCCCGGCTCGTACGTCGTCTACGTCAACCCCGAAGACCTTTCGCGGTTGAGCGAGCATACCGCTTACCTCGAACGGGAGTGGGGGGAGTTGCTGCGAGACATGGCGGGACGAGTCGGCGTGTATTTTTTCGACGGCGGTCCGAAAGTGCAGATGCAACCGCGGGAGAGCGTTCCGCTTGGTGCGGTGGACGTTATGGTCGCAAGCGATGTGACGATTCACATCGCGAGCGTCACGCAAAACGCGGCGAAGCGTTTCCATTTGCGGATGCTTAAGGGAGTTCCGGCGTACGGAGTTTATTTTATCGAGGGAACGGTCACCGTCGGGCGCAGCGAGGAAAGCGATATTTTTCTCGTCGACCCGAGCGTGTCGCGCAATCATGCGGAAATCGACTTGGATGCCGATGGGCCGGTCGTACGCGATCTTGCCTCGACAAACGGCACGTTCATAAATGGCGAACGCGTCGAGTCTTCCACGCGCGCAGCTTTGGGTGACGTTCTGACCTTTGGAAACACGCAATTACGCCTAGAGGCGCGCGAGTGAACTTCGACGCCCACATGCGCGTGGGGTCGCTCGAGATGATGGCGGCACTTTTGGCCGTGGCGGTCGTGGCTTCGCGTCCTAGGGATTCCGTCCCGCAAGAGTCGGGAGCGCTTCACCCGGTGCGCCTGAACTTGCGGATTGTCGAGATGGGCGCCATGCGAAGCTTCGAGGGCGTCTGTCCCCTGACGATCGGCCGGGCACCAGAAGTCGAGCTGCCCGTGCGGGACGCCGAAGTGAGCCGGCAGCACGCGAGGCTCGAAACGCACGGCAAAGTCGTCTACCTGCGGGACCTGGGAAGCAGCAATGGCACTTTTTTGAACGGCCGCCGAATCGACCGGGCGATAGAAATTCGCCCTGGAGACGAAATTGATATTGGAACTACGCGCCTAGTTGTGGAACAATTGAATCCATGGACGTAGCCATCCGTGGCGACCGCGCCTCCTGCCTCACCCTCCAGCTGGGAGCCCAGTCGTGGCTCTTTGCGGTTGCGCGCGGCTTCGGTACGGTCGACGGTATGGCCGCGGCCCCCGCGACGCTCTCGCGCATCCGGGTCGAATGCGAACGACGCTTAAAGAGCGAGCGGTTTCGCCGCGCGATCGACCGCCCCGAAGCCGCAGCCACCGCGATGCTCGGCGTGCTCTCTCGCGTCAACGGAGAAGTCTTCACGCGAAGTGCCGCCCACGACGATTACGTTCCGGCGGGATGTTCGCTTTCGGCAACCCTGGTTGTCCGCGCGCGCGCCTATGTGTTGCACACGGGCGGAACGGCTGCGTATCTCGCGCACGGCAGCGACCTAAAATGGTTGACCTCGGACGATACGCTCGACGACGGCGTGCTGCCGCTGCTTTCGCGTGCGTTAGGCACGACGAGCGCGCTCGACGTTTCGGTAACGAGCGTCGGCGTTGAGTCGGGCGACGTGGTCATTTTGCTCGCGCATCGGGTGCCCGGCGAACTCGACCGCCGTGCACTGATCGCGCACGTTGAAGGCGCCGGCCCGAGCGAACATGTTCTCGTCGTGCGATTCGACGACGGTGACCGCGCGCTCGAAGAAGCGCTCTTTAGCGACGTCATCCGTCGCCGAAGCGAGCCTTTCGTTCGTGCGCTCGTTGCGGTTGCGGGCACGTTGCTGCTCTTCGTATCACTGTCCGCGTGGGCGCAGTAAGCACAATTTTTCGGCGGCTGATTCCCATGGCGGCGGCACTTGCCGTTTCGGCGCTGTTTCTCTCGTTTGCGCCGCCGCATTCGATCGGGCCGTGGTGGGTGCTCGCGATGCTCGGGTCGCTTGCCGTGATCTGGGTGTTGTGGCAGCCGATGACCGCGGTTCGGGACGACATCTTGCCGGCGCTCGCGGTTGTGCTCGGCTCGCTCGGGCTCGTGCTCGTGGCCCGGCTCTCGTCGGAACTCGCGCAAAAGCAACAGTGGTGGATTGCGGTCTCGCTCGTGCTCTGCATCGGAATGACGCCCGCGTTCACGCATTTCCGCCGCTTCGCAGCATATAAATACCTGTGGGTGCTCGGCTCGCTCGCGCTCTTCGTGATGCTCGTCATTTTCGGCCAGGAAGTCAACGGAGCAAAGCTTTGGATAAAGCTCGGCCCCGTGCAATACGAACCGATCGAATTCATCAAACTTTTTATCGTGTTTTTTCTCGCCGCGTATCTCGCGGAAACGGCGGACGTTATTGCAGCCGCGCGCCCGTGGTCCGTGCGCGCGAATCTCAAATATTTAGGCCCGCTTTTTTTGGGCTGGGGTGCGTCGATGGCGATTTTAGTTTTGCAGCGCGACCTCGGAATGGCGACGTTGCTGCTCGCGACCTTCGCGGCACTGCTGTACGTCTCGACGCGGCGCGTCGACATCGTCGCGGCCGGGGTCGTGATTTTTGCGATCGCGGCTTTTTGGGCGATCCATCACTTTCCGTACGTGCAAACGCGCATCGCCGTGTGGCGCAATCCGTTTAGCGATCCGCTCGGAGCCGGTTATCAATCCTCGCAAGCCTATTACGCAATCGCCGGCGGCGGGCTGTTCGGGACCGGATTCCAGCTCGGGCACCCGGGCTTTATCCCCGACGTTGCCACAGACTACGTCTACGCCGCATTTTCAGAAGAGTTCGGACTGGCCGGCACGCTGATCGTGCTTGCAGTATTCCTAGCCCTGGTTCGCCGGATATTTGCCGTGAGCGTCGAGCAGCCGGACCTCTATTCAAAACTGCTCGCGGCGGGAATGGCGGCGACACTTGGGTTCCAGATCTTCATCATCGTCGGCGGCGTGATCGGCGTCTTTCCGCTTACGGGAATTACGCTGCCTTTTATTTCTTACGGCGGAAGCTCGCTCGTTGCGAATTTCTTGCTGGTTGCGCTCGTCTGGTCGATGAGCGCTCGCGCATGCGCAGCGAGTCACTCCCGCTCGTCGTGGGTTCGGGAGCGCGCAGGCTAAGGACGGGGCGGCACATAATGGCGTTTTGGGTATAACGGTCACGCAGATAAGAAAAAAAGGAGTGGAACTTTGAACCTCATCAGCAAGGCGGGGCTCGTCGGTTTAGCCCTTGTTCTCACCATCGCGGGTTGCGCGAAGAGCAGCGACAATTCGTCGGCCACGACCTCCGCGTCGGGCGACAATAGCGCGACGTCGCCGATGACTGCGGCTACCGCCGGCGCGATGAACGGCGCGTCCGCGAGCGACGGCGCAAAACTGTATCAAACAAATTGCTCGAGCTGCCATCAGCCGGCCGGTACCGGCATCGAAGGCACGTTTCCGCCGCTTGCCGGTAACCCCGTCGTGCTCGGCGACGCGACAAAGGTGATTCACATTGTAAAATACGGCCTGACCGGAAAAATTGCCGTAAAAGGCCACGATTACAACGGGATGATGCCGGATTGGGGCAAGCAGCTCTCGGATGCGGACATCGCATCCACAATTACATA
>JBDTFK010000202.1:0-2793 GCA_039937995.1 Vulcanimicrobiaceae bacterium
GGGGTAGAAAAATTGAAACGGCAGCTTGCACGCGTCAGGTAAATATTTTTCCGCCATATCTTCGAACGTTTTGAGATCGCGCACCGCGATGTCTTTATCGAGTGCAAAAATAAAATCGCCGAAAAGCACGCTTGCTCCGGCGTCGACGAGCGCTTGCGCCATCCCGAACCGGTCGAGTGCGCTCGCCATCAAGACGTTTTTTCCGTGCAGTTGTATGCCGAGATCGCTTTGCATGAACTGCACGGCGTGCCGTTCGAGGGTGTTTTTTAATCCGCTTCCGTCGACCACGGGGGTAATTTTTGCGGCATCGAGCAGGCGCAGCCCGTCGCGAAGCGCGTAGCGCTTTTTCCCCGCATACAAATACACGTCGATTCCGCCGAGGCCGATCGCATCGACGGTACCGTCGAGCGCATGCACGCGCGCGATTGCGGCATCGAGCTTTCCGTCCACGCCTTCGCGCGAAATGTCGAACGCTTCACCGAGGAGTTCGACGACCGCGCGATGATCGCGCGTCGACGACCCGAGCGATACGGAAACGATTGTTTTCATCCTCTACTCCTGCGGCTATGCCAGGATTTCGCCGCGGCGAGTTGCGGCTGCGGCGCGAATTTCGGCGATTTTCTCGTGCGTGATCGCTGCATCGAAAGCTCGCATGCCGGCGAGCGTGAAGCCGCACCGCGTCGCCATTTCGTCGATATCGATGACTTTCTGAACGTCGATTCCGCGACCGAGCGTGTAACAATCTAGCCGGTTCTCGAGCGCAAGCACCATCGTTTCGCTCATGCAGGCAAGCGCCGTGCGCGGCGGCAAGCCAAGATCGAACTCGGTTCCGGGTTCGCGAACGCGCTCGAATCGCGGGTTTCCCGGAACGATCATGTTCCCGCCCTCGGTCACCAGCACGTCGGGCCGCTCCAGCGCCACGCGACGGCTGACGTCGTGCGGAAGCGATAACTCGCAAACGACTGCACCGGTTTGCAAATCCTCGGGTTCGATCACATCGCTCGTTGACGACGTCGCCGTGAGAATGAGCTGCGAACGGCGCACCGCATCGGAAATGTCGGTCGTGAAGGACGACTCGCACGGCAAGTCCGCGCGAATTTGCTCGTGAAATTTCGCCAGTCGCGTGTTGTTGCGGGCGACGAGAATGATGTGCTTGACGCGCGGAGCGATAAGCTTCACGCAGGCGCCGCCGATGGAGCCCGTAGCGCCCACAACGACCGCCGTCGATTCCGCGGGATCGATCCCCATCTCGTGCGCGCCGCGGAAAAAACTCTGAATGCCGGCGGCAATCGTAAGCGAGTTTCCCGTAGTGACGGGAACCGGCGAACGCTCGGCAATCGTTACGCCGCCGTCGCCGACGACGCCCGTGAACGCGCCCAAGCCGGCAATATCCGCGCCGAGCTCGACGCCGATCTCGATCGCGCGGAGGATTCGCTTGTAGACTTCTTCGCGCGGGAGATCGAGCATCTGTTCGGGCAACAGCGGCGCCGCGACGAACCATCCTTCCGTTTCGCGACCGTCCGGCGTTCGCACGCCCGTAACATGAACCGCAGCGTACGAGGGCATCCATTCGAGAATCTTACGGATGATCGGCACGCCTTTCCCGGCAGAGCCCGGTTCGTACCGCGCGACGTCGTCCAAAGAAACCGGATGGATGACGAAGCAGAATTTTGCCGGCGCGCGGTTCACGATTTTTCAGACTCGCTTTTTAACGCGGCAAGCATCATCTCGCTATTCTCCCGTACTTTTTTCTCGAGCGTCGGGCCGATCAATTCGGCGAGCGTCGGAACGCCGAAATCGTAGTCGACGCCTAAAACGACGTGCGTTTCCCCGTCGCGTTCGGTAAACGTCCAAGCCCCTTCAAATTTATCGAGGTCGCCTTCAATCAATTTGTAGTCGATCCGCAGGGCATCGTCGTTAAAGCGGTCTTCTTCCGTCCACTCGATCGGAGCCTCTTCAACGAGCGTTTTCCAACGCGTAATCAGGTATTCCGGATACCGTTCGAGCACGCGAACCGTCTCGACATCGGGCATGTATTGCGGAAAGCGCTCTTGATCTTTTGCAAGCTCGTACACGACGCGTGCGGGAGCTGCGATCGCAATCGTCGTTTCTACATAGGGCATTTTACAAGCGGCCTAGCTTCTCAGCGGCCGCCGCCACCCCTGCCCGCAGCGCCGCGAGCGCCCGAGCCACCTCATCCGAGGTTACCACGAGCGGCGGCTCGAGCCGGATGACGCGCTGCTGATTGAGTGTCCACGCGACGGTCACGCCCAACTTGAGCATTTCGGGAATGATCCAGCCGCCGTATCCTTCGTTCGTCAGGTCGACGCCGACCAGAAGCCCAAGGCCGCGCACTTCGCGAATAACGGACGGAAACTCCGCGGCGACGGCCCGGGCGCCGGTAAGCAGTTCTTCACCACGCTCTCGCGCGTTTTGCACGAGACCCTCGTCTTCGAGGACGTCCATCGCAGCGAGCGCCGCCGCGCACGCGATCTCACTTCCGCCGAACGTCGACGTATGCACGAGCGGGGCTTTCGCATACGCGCGATTCCACGCGGCCGCGCGCGCTATGTAGGCACCCACGGGAACGATGCCGCCCGAAAGCCCCTTTGCAAGCGTCATGATGTCGGGAACGACCGCGTCGCGATCGCACCCGAAGCGATAGCCGCAACGGCCGAGTCCGGTCTGCACTTCGTCCGCAATAAAAAGCGCGCCGCTGCGATCGCAGGCCGCGCGCACGGCGCTTAAGTATCCGGCTTCGGGCACGTTCACCCCGCCTTCGCCTTGCACGGG
>JBDTFK010000203.1:0-12551 GCA_039937995.1 Vulcanimicrobiaceae bacterium
ATAGGATTCTCGAGTTGGACGTTCCGGGACGGCGGGCTCGCGTACAACCGGGGCTCGTGAATCTCGATCTCTCAGACCGGATCGCAGGGAGCAACCTCTTCTACGCTCCCGATCCGTCGTCGCAAAAGGTCTCCACGATCGGCGGAAACATCGCAACGAACGCGGGCGGCCCGCATAGCTTGTCGTACGGCACGACCATGAACCACGTCCTCGGCCTTGAAATCGTCGACCGCTTCGGAGAGGTGTTTACGACCGGCATCGAGGCTCCCGGCTACGACCTTACCGCGGCGTTCGTCGGGAGCGAGGGCACTCTCGGAATCATTGCATCCGCATGGGTGCGCTTAACGCGCATGCCCGAGTCGGTTCGCGTTTGGGTTGCAACATTTTCCGATGTAGAATCCGCGTCGGAAGCGGTGTCGGCGATCATCGCCGCCGGCATCGTCCCAAGCGCGCTCGAGATCATGGACGCCGTCATTACCCAGGCAGTCGAGGCCGCGTTTCACGCGGGCTATCCGACGGATGCGGGAGCGGTGCTACTGATCGAAAGCGCGGGTTTTGAAGACGATATGAACCGCTACGAAGCCGACTTGGCGCACATCGCGCGCGCGAACGGAGCGCTGTCGTGGCGCTCCGCGCGAAGTCAACGCGAGCGCGATGCACTGTGGGCCGCGCGCAAGGGCGCTGCAGGCGCACTGGGACGAATATCGCCGAACTACTACCTCCAAGACGTTTGCGTTCGCCGCAGCTCGCTTCCACAAGCACTGCGCGCGGTCGGTGAAATCGCGCGCGAGCATGCGCTCACGGTTGGTAACGTTTTCCACGCAGGCGACGGAAATCTGCACCCGCTGCTCTGCTACGACCGCCGCGACCCAAGGCAGGTGTCGGCCGTAATCGCATCGGGCAACGCGATTTTAAAGATGGCCGTCGATATGGGCGGAACCGTAAGCGGCGAGCACGGCATCGGCTACGAAAAGCGCGAAGCCATGACGCAGGTTTACTCGCCGGACGATCTCGCCACGATGGCTCGCGTGCGCGATGTGTTCGACCCGAAGCGCGCCTTCAACCCCGAAAAGATTTTCCCAAGAGGCGCGCGCTGTTCGGAAGTGCGATGACCGCCGAGACGATTTCCGAACTCCTGGCGGGGTGCGATCGCGAAGGGAAGACCGTTTCGATTGCGGCCGGCGGCACGCTTTGCGGGATGGGGCTCTCGGCGGCGCGTACCGACGAAACGCTCTCGACGCTCGCGCTCGACGGTATCGTCGAGGACGCGCCGAGCGACTTGACAATCGCCGTGCAAAGCGGCGTCACGCTGCGCGCACTCTCGCACACGCTCGCACCCCATGGAACGCACGTTCCGTTCGATGCGCCGCGTGCCGCCGAGGCGACCGTCGGCGGAACGCTTGCGGCGGGATGGCTCGGGCCGCGACGTCATGTCTATGGACGCGCGCGCGATTTTCTCATCGGCACGACGGTCGTGCTTGCCGACGGGACGATTGCGCGCGCCGGCGGCATGGTGGTAAAGAACGTCTCGGGATACGACATGAGTCGTCTCTACGTTGGATCTTTCGGCACGCTTTGCATCCTCGTTCAAGCCAATTTAAAAACGATCGTTTTGCCGCCGCACGCGCGCGTTTTTCTCGCGCGTTTACTCGAAGGCACGCGCGAACGCGCGGTCGCGCAGATGCAAATGCTGGCGGTGGCACCATCCGCGGCCTTCTGGGTGCGGGGATATCGTGGGGCAATCGACGGCGACGACGGGGCGGAAGGCCGCATGGTGATCCTGCTCGAGGGAAGCGCCGAATTGCTCGAACGTTCGACGCGCGACCTTCGCTCCGCGCTCGGCCGCGCGGGGGTCCCGGAAACGCGCGTGATCGACGCCGGCGCGCGCGAAGCGTTCGAACGCACCGTCGATGCGTACGTCGCTTGCGTCGGCGAACGCTCGATTACCTATCGGCTGCGCATGCCGGCCGAAGGCGCGCAGCGCGCGCTCGACGGGCTCGAATCGCTCGCGGCTCGCTTCGAATTGCGCGTCGATGCAATCATCGATGCAATGAACGGTGACACGGTCGCTCGCATCAGCGATCTCGACGCGCACGCGCTCGCTGCCAAGATTGAAATGTTCGACGACGCATTGCACGACGAGCAACCGGCGGCCATGGTTATCGCCGGAAATCATCCGGCGAGATCGCGCCTTCAGGTATGGGGAGAACTTCCGCCGGCTTTCGAACAGATGCGAGCCTTAAAGCAACGCTTCGATCCGAACCGTACGCTGAATCCCGGCCGTTTTGTGGGCGGTATCTAATCGCGTGTTTTCAGACATCGCACCCGCGCTGCGGCTCGTCCTCGGCAGCCGCGATCGCCTTCGTTTCTTGCTAGCCGACGGAGGCGGCACAGCCATCGACACCATCGCATTTTTGCGTCGTATCGTTCCGTTGGCGGGCACCGCGCTTGCCTCGATTCGCGCTTCCGCGAATGCGATTCCCGACGAACTGCTGCGTAACGAAGCCCTCTCAAGCGTCGACGGAAAGTCGTACCACGTCGCCGGCGCGGCCATCCTCGCAACGTTTCTCGACCGGGCGTCCGCGGCACGGTACGTCGATGTCGTCGCTCCGCTTGAAACGATCTACGACTATCTTGACAACTTGTGCGACCGTCACCCTTCCGTCGACATTTCCGCCTATCCGGTCCTGCATCAGGCGATCGCCGACGCGCTCGATCCCCATGCGGCGCCGCGGAACTACTATGCGAAGGGTCCCGACGGCGACGACGGCGGATATCTCGGCGGCCTTGTCGAGCAAACGCAACGCGCACTGCGCGCCGTTCCCGAACTGGATCGCATGCAGCCGCTCTTCGCAGAAGCCGCCGCATTTTACGCGGACATGCAAACGTACAAGCACTTTGCTCGCGGCGAACGCGAGCGCGCGTGCGTCGAATGGTACGAGCGTCACCGCGAACGCTTTGCCGATCTCGATTGGCACGAATTTGCGTGCGCTGCCGGATCGCAGTTCCAAGTCTACGGTCCGCTCTACGCAGCGTTCGCCGGGGATTCCCCGGAAGCGGCATACGCAGCGTACTTCCCGTACGTCTCCGCGCTCCACGTGTTACTCGATTCGTTCATCGATCGAGACGAAGACGCTGCGCACGACGAGTTGAACTTTGCTCGCGTGTACCCCGACGCCCGGGCGCTGCGCGGCCGCAGCGCGTACCTCGCGACCGCAGCACGCGCACGGTTTGCCGCGATGCAACAGCCGGGACGTCACAATTTCGTCCTGCGCGTGATGGCGCTCTTTTATCTGAGCCATCCAAAAATCGCGCCGCAAGGATTGGATCGCGACGCGCGCGCGCTGTTACGAGCGATAAAATGAAGCGCACGACAACGGCGCGAAGGAGCGAGCATGAGATGCATCGCGGCGCTGGTTTGCGCTTTCTTTCTCGCCGGCACGCTTAGCGCGCGTGCGGACCAACGCGCCTTGGAGCAGGTACTGCTCGACGTTCCAAGCGTTTCCGGCGCGATGGCCGACGCAACGCGCCTCAACGCGGAGTCGCATTACGCCGGAACCCCCGGCGATTCGCACATGGCGACGTGGATGCGCGATCAACTCAGCGGCAACGGGTTCCAAGCGTCGGTGGAGTCTTTTCAAGCCGACGTCCCGTACCTTCGCTCGGCGCAACTGTCGTTGATGGGAAAGCCGCGGGTTAACTTCGACCTCGCGGAAACACCGATACCGGCGGATCCGGATGGTTCGCGCAGCGGCGCCGGCGTGCCGTTTAATGCGTGGAGCGGGAGCGGCACGGTTTTAGCTTCGGTGATCGACGCCGGGCACGGGCTCGACGATGACTACCGGGCGCTTGCGCGCCGGGGGCTCGACGTACGCACGCGCATCGTGCTCGTTCGGTACGGCAAACAATTTCGCGGTTTGCTGGCGCGGCGCGCGCGCGACCGCGGCGCCGCGGGGGTCATCTTTTTCTCCGACCCCGCCGACCGTGACGGGTCGCTGCGTGGGCCTGCATATCCCGATGGTCCGTACCGCCCGCTTGGAGCCGTTCAACGCGGCAGCCTTGCGATGCCGCTCCTCACGATTCCGACGCTTCCGGTTACTGCGACCGTCGCGCAACATATCGTGTCGGCAATGCGCGACGGAATCACCGAGGTTCCGGTTCGTCTGCATGTCGACGAAATCGTCAAACGCGAAACGCTCTGGAATACGGTCGGCGTTCTGCCCGGGAAAGACCCGACCCACTCGATCGTCCTCGGTGCGCATCGCGACGCGTGGGTTTACGGCGTCACCGACAACGGTGCAGGCGTCGCGACCTTGCTCGAAGCCTCGCGCGCGCTCGGGTATCTGGCGCGAAGCGGCTGGCGCCCCCGATCTACCATCGTGATCGTGGGTTTCGACGGGGAAGAGGTCGGCGAACTCGGCTCAAACGCCTATGTGCGCGCGCACGAAGGGGCGCTACGCCGCGGTTGCATCGGCTACATCAATGAAGACGAAAACACGACCGGCCAATTTTTCGGCGCTACCGCAGTAGCCGCACTCGAAAGCGTTCTCGTCCCCGCAACCCAGGCAGTCCGCGATCCGCGCGCAGAACGCGGCACGCTCTTTACCCGCTGGCAACGCCAGAAGGGCGGGACCGAGATTTCAGGCCCGGGAGGCGGATCGGATTTCGAACCGTTCCTTTACGACCTCGGCATTCCCATCATGCAGATCGGATTCGAGGGGACGTTCGGCGTCTATCATTCGGCTTTCGACGACTTGAGGTACGCGAGCACGCAAGCCGACCCCGGTTTCGTGAATCATCGCGCGGCGGCGCAAATGGTCGCACTGCTCGCGATGCGCCTCGCAAGCGGCACGGTTCCCTATCAACTCTCCGCATACGCAACCCGGATGACCGGTGCGCTCGCCGGCATCGGGCAAGGCCTCACGATCGACCTCGCCCCCATCGCGAAGGCCGTCGCGCGGTTTCGCTTTGCCGCGGGTAAGGCCGATCATCGCGGCATCGACGGGAACCGCGAAATCGAGATTGCACGCCGTCTCGACCTCTTGTTCTACGGCCGCAACGGCTACGCCGCGGTTGCATTTCCCGACTTGAGCAAAGCGATCGACTCGCGCGATCCCGCGCAGATCTCCGCAGCCGCGGGTGCGACCGTTCGCTCACTCGATGATCTTTCGTCGGCGATCGCGAACGCAACGCATCGATGACCGATTACCAGGAGCGACGCGGCCGGGCGCTCGCCGGATTTCTCGACGGGGTAGCCGTGATTCCGGCGTCGAGCACCTGCGCCCGCAACAGCGACACCGACTACGAATTTCGCCAAAATTCCGATTTTTTCTATCTTACGGGATTCGACGAACCGGACGCCGTGTTGCTTTTAGCACCGGGACATACCGAACATCGAGTGGTTCTCTTTTTGCGCGATCGCAATCGCGCGGAAGAAATCTGGACCGGACGGCGTTTGGGTGTCGAACGCGCCGCGGCGCACCTCGGCGTCGATTGCGCGCACTCGCTCGAAGAATTGGACACGCTTTTACCCGAGTATTTCTCCGGAGCGCACACGTTGTGGTACGAACTCGGAGGCGACGCCGAAATGGACCGCCGCGTCGTCAACGCGCTCGCTACCGCACGTTACAAAGCGCGTCGCCGCGGCACCGCGCCGGGCGCGATCGCGCAACCTTCGAGCGTGCTGCACCGGCTACGCGAGATAAAATCCGCCGAAGAAATTGCCACGCTGCGTCGCGCCGCGGCGCTAACCGCCCGCGGGCACATCGCGGGAATGCGTGCGACGCGCCCCGGCCTCTTCGAGTACGAAATCGAAGCGGCGATCGAGTACGAATACCGGCGCGGCGGGGCGCAGCGTGAAGCATACGAATCGATCGTCGCCGGCGGCGACAATGCGACGGTTTTGCACTATTCAACAAACCGTCAGCGCCTCATCGACGGCACGTTGCTCCTTGTCGATTCGGCCTGCGAGCTTGACTACTACGCAACCGATGTCACGCGGACGTGGCCGGTTAACGGACGCTTTACCGGCGAGGAGCGCGCAATTTATGAAATCGTGCTCGCCGCGCAAGCCGCGGCGATAGCACAAGTGCAACCGGGCAAACCGCAAAAGGCCTTCCACCAGGCAGCGGTGCGCACGATCACCGAGGGATTGCTCGACCTGAAGCTACTCGAAGGAAGCGTCGATGAAAATATCGAGCGCGAACTCTATCGAGACTATTACATGCACGGAACCGGCCATTGGTTGGGTCTCGACGTGCATGATGTGGGCAACTATCGGGACGTGCAAGACGAATCGGTCCTCCTTCGGCCCGGCATGGTTACGACCGTCGAACCCGGTATTTACATCCATCGCGATTCAGAAAGCGACGAACGCTTCAAGGGCATCGGCGTGCGCATCGAGGACGATCTGCTCGTAACCGAAAGCGGGCACGAAAATTTGACGGCGGCAACTCCGAAGAAGATCAGCGAGCTCGAGTCGATCGTCGGCTCCGGCGTGGGCGCCGCGATACCATAGGCCGCCGATGCGCGTCGCGGTCGTCGGAGCATCGGGCTTTATCGGGCGTCACGTGGCCGCCGCGCTTCGCGCGCGCGGCGACGACGTCGTGGCCGCTTCTTTGCGCGATGCGGAGCGCGCCGCGAATGCGTGCGCCGGTTGCGACGTCGTTGTAAACCTCGCAGGCGAACCGATCGCGCAGCGCTGGAGCGATGCGGTAAAGCAGCGTATCGAGCGTAGCCGCGTGGACCAACCGCGCGAACTCATCTCGCGGCTCTCCAACCTCGGTGCGCGGCCTTCCGCGTACATATCCGCATCCGCGATCGGATATTACGGAACGAGCGAAACGGAGTCGTTCACCGAGTCTAGCGGGCCGGGAAGCGATTTTCTCGCGCGCGTCTGCTCCGGCTGGGAGCGCGAAGCGCGTCGTGCAGCGGATTTCGGCGCGCGTGTGGCAATCGTTCGCAACGGAATCGCACTTGGAACCGATGGCGGGGCACTGCAGAAAATTCTCCCGCTCTTTAGGCTCAACGCGGGCGGCATTATCGGCAGCGGAAAGCAATGGTTGTCGTGGATTCATATCGACGACGTTGTGGGCATCTTTCTCTTAGCAATCGACGGAGCGCAGGGAACGCTCAACGCAACCGCACCGAATCCGGTAACGAACGCCGGTTTCACGCGAGCGCTGGCCGATGCGCTTCACCGCCCGGCTGTTGTGCCCACTCCGGCCTTCGCGCTACGCCTCATGCTGGGCGAGGGCGCCGATATGCTTCTTTCCGGCCAACGCGTGTTGCCCGAACGAACCCAAGCCCTGGGCTACCGCTTTGCGTTTACGGAAATCAGTGAAGCGCTGCGTGCTCTGCCGGCATAAATTCGAGCGCCTCAAGGTGCTTTTCGGCATCCATAGCGGCCTTGCAGCCCGAACCCGCAGCAGTCACGGCCTGTTTGTAGCGAAGATCGCTCACGTCACCCGCGACAAAAACGCCTTCAACATTCGTCGACGTCCCTTCCGGTGATACGATGTACCCAGCCTCGTCGAGATCGATCTGACCTTCGAGCATCGTGGTATTCGGATCGTGCCCGATCGCGATAAAGAGCGCGTCGGCGTCAAAATCGTACGTGCTGTCGTCCTTGATGTTGCGAAGCCGCAAGCCGTTCATGTGCGTATCGCCATGCACCGCCTCGACGACCGTGTTCCAAATGAAATCGATCTTGTCATGCCCGTGCGCCCGCTCGCCCATAATTTTACTCGCGCGCAACGACTCACGACGGTGGATGACGGTCACCTTACGCCCGAACCGCGTTAAGAAGAGCGCCTCTTCCATCGCCGAGTCGCCGCCGCCGACGACGACGATATGCTTCTCACGGAAGAACGCGCCGTCGCACGTGGCGCACGTCGAAACGCCGCGTCCGCGCAATTTTTCTTCGCCTGGAATATTGAGCCACCGCGCGCTCGCGCCCGTCGCCAAAATCACCGTACGGCCGTGATACTCGTCGTCCGCCGTGCGCACGATCAGCGGCTGTTTCGAAAAATCGACTTCAACGGCATCGACGTTTTCGATGCGCGCACCGAACCGCTCGGCTTGTTCGCGAAATTTGATCATCAGTTCGGGTCCCATGATGCCGTCGGGGAACCCCGGATAGTTCTCGACTTCGGTCGTGAGCATCAGTTGACCGCCGTAGAGGCCGCCGGCCAAAACTAACGGTTTAAGGTTCGCTCGCGCAGCGTAAATGGCGGCGGTTAGTCCGGCGGGGCCGGAGCCGATGATGATGACGCGTTCCATAGTTGCATCCCGTTCGACCGCCCCGGCGAGGGTCCCGGTTGCGCCGAAGAGGATGAGGACTCGCCTGCGCACCACGGCGAATCTCCGGTTATGAACCGGCCCATTCCGCTCGAAGACGAGTTCGGCGATATCCTGCGCAAGGCCCAGCGAGGCACCGGAGTGACAACCGAAAGGATCGCCTCTTTAGCGGGCGTCAACGAGAGCGCAATTCGCGCGTGGTTGCGCTGCGACAGCGTCCCATCGGAAGAGAGCGCGCGGGCAATTGCGACCGCGCTGCGTCTCGACCCCGGGTCGCTTGCGGCCATTGCAAACGGCTCGTGGCGGCCGCCGGAAATTGCGGTCGAGGATGTGCGGCATCACCCCCAAGATCCGCATCCGAGTAATGGCTACGTCTTCTTTATCGACGGTGGAAAACGAGCTGCGCTCGTCGATCCGGCCGGGATCCCGGCTAACCTGCTTCGCATCTTGCGCGACGGCGACTACCATCTGCAATACATTTTGGTTACGCACAAGCACGCGGATCACTGCGATGCAACCGCCTACGTTGCCGACGCGTTTCCGCAGGCGGAAATTGTGATGCACGACCTGGACGTTCACGCAATCGGCCCGCTCGCTCACAAAACGCTGCGTGTTCGCGACGGGGAAGAACTTCCGTTCGGGGACGATGTCCGGATTCGCATGTTGCACACGCCCGGACACACCGATGGGTCTTCTTCCTATCTTTTTAAATCGACCATTTTTACGGGCGATACGCTCTTTGCGGGAAGCGTCGGCGGCGCTTACGCCGAGGTTAGCACGTACGGAGATATCCTCAATAGCATTCGGTCCAAACTTTTCACGCTGCCGGATGACACGGTCGTGATGCCGGGACACGGACCTCCGACGACGATCGGCCATGAGAAAGATCACAATCCGTTCTTCCCGAACGACCACGCATGAACGAACGATCCCCTTGGTGGTACCAACTTCGCGGACTGATCTTCGGAATCGTGTATTTGGTGGGATTCGTTGCCGGTCCGGCGCTTTGGTCGCTCGCCGGAAGGCCATACGCCTCGACGGCTTCGTGGGCGGGAAGCGCATTCGGAACTCAAGGCGAATCCGCCGCATTCGGCGTTGCAGTGCTATGCACGCTGATTTGTTGGGTGCTACGAACTTGGGGTTCGGCATACCTCAACGCCGACGTCGTTTGGAACGCGAACGCGATTACCGATGCGTTGATCGTTCAAGGACCGTTCCGTCACACTCGCAGCCCGCTCTATCTCGGCAATATGTTTATGGCCCTAGGCGTCGGCGCGCTTGCAACGCCGTGCGGATTTGGAATCATCGTCCTCGGGAGCGCCGCCTTTATTCTGCTGCTCGTGCGGTACGAAACGGAAGGTCTTCAAGCCCGCTACGGCTCGGTCGTGACGGCGTATGTAAAATCGGTGCCGGCTCTTTTGTGGCGCATTACGCCGGTGACGCTTCAAGACAGCGGACACGTTGCGCCGTCGCTCGCGCAGGGACTTCGCTCCGAAATATTTACGGGATGCGTTTTTTTGGCGATGCTGACCCTTTGGGTTTTCGGAAACCGCGCTTTCCCCGCTTTCGGCGCCCTGCTTGCGGCCGGCTGGATCGCTCAGCATCTCACCACCACGCGGCTGCCGTCCGGTGTAACACCGCCGGGACAATAACCCGCTTCCCGCGCAGAGCGGAGCGGCAAGAGTCAACGTCCTTAAGTTCTCAACTTATAGCCGATTGCGGTCATCCGCAGCGCGACGGCAAGCGATAAAGCCGTAAGAATCGCGATCGCCGCCAGGGCGTACGTCAGCGGAAGGTAGCTTTGCCCGGTATAGCTGCGGCGGAACGCGTCGATGGTATAGAATATCGGGTTAAATAATTCCAGGTTGCGTAAGGCGGGCGGCAACATCGACGCGGACGTGAACACGCCGCCAACGAACGTAAGCGGCGTAATGACAAATGTGGTGAGGGCCGCGAGATGGTCGAACTTTTCGGCCATCAATCCAAAAATCAGACCGAGCGACGAAAAGAGAATCGACACCAAGCATAGGACGCCGAAATACAGGAACCAGTAAACCGGCCACGTGTGCACGAGTACCGCGCCTAAAATCGTGATCAGCGCCGCGATTACGAGCGCGCGCACGAGGCTTCCAATGACGTATCCGAAGACGATCTCGAGCGCCGACATGGGCGCAACGAGCATCTCTTGAATCGAGTTCATAAAACGCCCTTGGAACACCGAACTCGAGCACTCCCCATAGGACGAATCAATCACTTGGAGCATGATGAGGCCGGGGATGAGAAACTGCGCGTAGCTTACGCCTTGCACGTTTTGGACCCGGCTTCCGAGCGCGAGGCCGAAAACGAAGACGTAGAGGAGCGTTGAAATAATCGGCGGCCAAACCACCTGGTTGATGACCTTCATGCTCCGAATCAATTCGCGCTTGATCAACGTCCACAGCGCGACGGAGTTGAACCGCGGCTCGACGGCGATCACGCGCGCGTCAACTCTAAGAATACGTCCTGTAGACGCGCGCCGTCCGCAATCAGTTCCGCGGTCGGGCGCTGCGTGACGATTTTTCCTTGCCGCACGATCGCAATCGTCTTACACAACTCCTCGGCTTCCTCCAGATAGTGCGTTGTGAGGAAGATCGTCAGGCCGTCACCGTTGAGTTCCCGCAAGAGACTCCACAGCTCCAATCGCAATTCGACATCGACGCCCGCAGTCGGCTCGTCGAGAATCACGAGCCTGGGCTCGTTGATCAGCGCGCGCGCAAGCGTCAGCCGGCGTTTCATGCCGCCCGAAAGGCGCGTGTATTCCGTCTTTGCCTTCGATGCGAGCCCGAAACGCTCGAGCAGCATGTCGGCGCGCACCTTCACCGCCGTGCCGCGCAGTCCAAAGTATCCGGCCTGAAAGATGAGCACGTCGCGAATGTTTAGATAGCGGTCGAAATTATATTCTTGCGGAGCGAGACCGATGTATCTCCGCGCCTCGCGCCAGTCGGTTTGCGTGTCGTGGCCGAAAACGCGGATCGATCCGCTGTCTGCCTTCGCTAGTCCGACAATCGCATTGATCGTGGTTGTCTTGCCGGCGCCGTTCGGCCCCAGAAAACCGAAGAATTCACCCGCTTCAACGCGCAGCGACACATCGTTCACGGCGGTAAAATCGCCGTAGCGCTTGACGAGATGCTCGATTTCGATTGCGGGAACGGGCACGAGTTACGGTACGAATCCTTTGAGACGCTTATACCGGTGGCGGCGCAACGTCGCGATAAGTTCTTCGCTCTGTGGAATCCCACAATCGGCGAGTTGGGTTGCAACTTTTTTTACGTCGAAGTCCACGCGTCGATGCTTGACTTCCCAGCCGCCGTTTCGCTCGGTAAAAATCGCGTACCCGGCCCGTGCGTCGCCATCCTTGGGCAAACCGGCCGACGCAACGTTAACGAGCATTTTGCCGCGCCACATTCGAACGTAAGGCAAATGCAAGTGACCGAAGGCGATCGCGGTTGCCCGCTCCTCGCCGATCAACCGTATTAGCGTCTCGTCGTCTGCGTCCGGCCAGAGATGTTCGTCGTCGGTCAGAGGGTTCGCGTGGACGACGAGCAGTTGGTTATCGTCATCACCAATGCGAATCGCGAATGGAAGCTCGGCCATCCACTCCAGCCACGCTTCGCCGATGTCCCGCCGCGTCCACTCGAGCGCGTTGTTTTCTTGCGCGGTAAAGACCTCGTTTCGCGGGGTGGATAGATAACGGTCGGTATTCCCGCGCAAACATTGCGCGCCCGCTTCTTTGAGGCGCTGCAGCACTTTCTTCGGTTTGGGACCGTCGACGCACAGATCGCCGGCGGCAATGACGACATCGGCACCCCCTTGTGCCTGCATATCGGCAAGGCATGCATCAAGACCGACCAGATTGCCGTGGATATCCGAAACAACCGCTATGCGCACGTAACTCCTAGTCGCGCTTGAGTGCGAGAACCAACATAGAGGCGGTAATTCCGACTTTCTCAAAATCGTAGAGGTCGATCCCCTCGACGACGATTCCCGCATTGCGCATGCGCGAAAGTGCTGTGCGGTATCGAACGTCGGCGATCACGTGCCGTTCGCCGAGGGTAAGCACGCCCGCCGCCATATCCTCGCCGCGGTCGAACACGATCGTTTTGAACCCGTCGAACGCGCGCAAGTCGATCGCCCCGTCGGCTACGACGACCGTATCCATCGCGACAGCGCTTGCGACGCTACGTAGCGACGTCACGCCCTCGGCAAGGGGAACT